>PBWY01000097.1 GCA_002727395.1 Rhodospirillales bacterium
AACCATAGCCTTTAATTATATTAAACCACTTTATAACGCCCCGAATATGAACAGAATCTATATTTTCAGGTAACGAATCTGTTTCACTCAACGCAATTAACCCCCCATTATTTATTAATATTAATGTAGCACTTTTTTATAGTAACCAAAATAGATTTTTATTTAAGTAACTCCGGGATTTTTATTTTAGGAATAAGACTTAAATAAAATCTAAAATTTTGTGATAAAATTTCACAAAGGGGTAGCATTGAAATGTCTCACATAATAATTTTATGATGTTATCAATATAAATGCTCCCCTACCGCAGCGGCGGTAACAGGTTTGAAATAGATAATTTAGTGGTTTAAGACTTCGGTATGAGAATTCGTTTAATGCATTCATTGTCACTGGGCGTGGTTCTGTTCGGCGTCTGGTTAATTTTATCGGGCCATTATACGCCGTTGATTATTTCGCTCGGGATCGTTTCCTGTGGAATTATAGTAGCTATCATGCAGCGTATGGATTTGATAGACCATGAAGGGCACCCAATACATCTCACGTGGGGAGCTTTTTCTTATATACCGTGGCTCATAAAAGAGATAATTAAAGCCAACATAGACGTTCTGCGCTTGATTTTACATCCTTCATTGAAAGTTACCCCTACATTATTACGCGTAAAAACTTCGCAGCAAAGTGACCTTGGGAAAGTAATTTATGCAAATTCTATTACTCTTACCCCAGGAACTATATCAATTGACGTCGCAAAGGGAGAGATTTTAGTGCATGCCCTCACCAAATCTGGAGCCGAAGATCTTTTAAAAGGTGAGATGGATCAGCGGGTCACCAAAATGGTAGGAGAGGGTAAATGATATACTCTGCAGCAACCGCGGCACTCCTTGTCACGATGGTTCTGGCTCTCATCCGAGCAATAAAAGGACCTTCAATTTATGATCGTATTGTCGCCGTTAATATGTTTGGAACAAAAATAGTTCTCATGATAGCGGTGTTAGGGTTTTTGATGGGTCGTCCCGACTTTACCGATATTGCGCTCGTATACGCGCTAATTAATTTTGTCGGTACGATAGCTGTTCTTAAAGTCTTTAAATATGGAGATTTAGGTAGAGCTCATGATGATGAGGAACCTCTATAATGGATTGGTCTATAATCGATGTTGTAAGCTGGGTCTTGATCATTATCGGAGGCTTTTCGGTAATCGCGGGAGCGATTGGGGTGCTAAGATTTCCGGACGTCTATACTAGGATGCATGCCGCTAGTATTACTGATACCTTGGGTGCTGGCACTATCATTGTCGGTCTCATCCTTCAGGCAGGACTGACGCTAGTGTCCGCGAAACTTTTTCTCATCCTCATTTTTATATTTTTTACTAGCCCTACTTCGAGCTTCGCGTTGGCGCATGCCGCCTTAAGCAGTGGAATAAAACCTATACTAGATAACGATCTGTTGAAAGACGATTAGGAGAATTTAAAATAGAGACCTACTCGAATATTGGCATCCTTGCTTTCATGGCGTTGACAGTCATAGCCATCATACGTCTTCGCAATCTTTATGCTGTTGTAATGCTCGCAAGCATATTCAGCCTAATGGCAGCCGCTATATTTGTAATCCTTGACGCTGTCGATGTTGCATTTACAGAGGCGGCGGTGGGCGCTGGTATCTCCACGGTTCTTGGGCTTGGCACAATCGCTTTGACCACATCTGAAGAAAAAAAACCAACTCGACTAAAACTGTTCCCTTTATTGGTCGTACTTATTACAGGTGGAGCTCTAATATATGGAACTCTTGATCTTGCAAAATACGGTGACCCGAATGCCCCGGCTCATAAACACGTAGCACCTACTTATTTGAAAGAGGCGCCGGAAAAAACAGGGATCCCAAATGTGGTAACGTCGGTATTAGCAAGCTATCGCGGCTACGATACATTAGGGGAAGTTACCGTAATATTTACGGCGGGAGTTGGGGTAATATTACTTCTCGGTAATTGGCGGTTTATTGGACGAAGGAGAGAAGACAACGATGTATAGTTATCTTGTTCTCCGTGTAGTGGCAAAGCTTTTAATGCCCTTTATTTTATTGTTTGCTCTTTATGTCCAATTTCATGGTGATTTTGGTCCCGGTGGAGGATTTCAGGCGGGTGTCATATTCGCTGCAGGTTTCATTTTGTACGCATTGATCTTTGGACTACAAAAAGCAGGAAGAGTATTACCTAGAGGAATCCTAAGGTTTGGAATTGCATTGGGTGTACTGATTTTCGCCGGTGTCGGAGTTTATAATCTTCTTGTCGGAGGAAAATATCTTGATTATTCGGCAATGGCGCAGAACCCAGTCCATGGTCAACACCTAGGGATTTTACTGGTGGAGCTGGGTGTTGGTGTGACTGTGGCCTCCGTAATGATTATGGTTTTTTTCACCTTTGCGAGACACCGTAATACCAAGGGCTCTGATTAATATGAGCCTGTTCGGATTGTATAACTACTGGATTGTAGTATTTTTAATGATGGCAGGTTTTTACGTTGTCGTTGCCCATGAAAATCTAATCAAAAAGATTGTGGGTTTGAATGTTTTCCAGGCCTCGGTCTTCATTTTATATATTACTGTCGGCAAGGTTCAGGGTGGCACCGCTCCTATTATTGGTGAAAATTTTACAATTTATTCCAACCCTTTGCCCCACGTTTTGATCCTGACCGCCATCGTCGTCGGTGTCGCGACTACCGCTTTGGGGCTCGCGCTTGTTATAAGAATAAAGGAAGCATACGGAACAATTGAGGATGATGAAATTGCAGCTCTGGAAGAAGAGCCGTGACAGAACATCTTGCTGCCCTACAAGTTGTAATACCCCTTCTTTGCGCCCCGATCTGTATGCTGGTGCGCTATCGAGACTGGTCTTGGAGTGTAGCTTTATTCGGCTCCTGGTCTTGCTTGGCAATCTCCTGGTTATTACTACAACAAGTAATGACTTCGGGTGTCATAAGCTACCATATGGGAAACTGGGTACCCCCAATAGGAATCGAGTACAGAATTGATGAAATCAATGCATTTGTACTTTTGATAGTGTCTGCAATCGGGGCTATCGTAACCCCTTATGCACGAGAAAGTGTAAGAGCTGAGTTTGGCGTTAATCGTGTATACATGTTTTACACTTCCTATATGTTATGCCTTTGCGGCCTCCTGGGTGTTACCATTACGGGGGATGCTTTCAACCTCTTTGTATTCCTCGAAATTTCATCCCTATCCTCATATGTGCTAATTGCTATGGGTAAAGATCGTCGGGCATTAAAAGCCGCCTATCAATACTTAATTTTAGGTACTATTGGAGCTACCTTTATAGTTATTGGCATCGGCCTTCTATATGCGGAAACCGGCACATTAAATATGGCCGACCTGGCAAATAAACTTTCCAAAAACCCTATCAATAAAACCATTGGAACCGCATTTGGTTTTCTGTTCGTTGGTATCTCACTGAAGTTGGCATTATTTCCGTTGCACCTCTGGTTACCGAATGCCTATACATTTGCCCCTTCTGTGGTAAGTGCTTTCCTGGCAGCTACTGCCACTAAAGTAGCAGTCTATGTCTTATTACGTTTCCTCTTTACGATTTTTGATATCAAAATTTCATTTGGCGTACTACCACTCGAAAGTGTACTACTCGCATTATCAATAGTAGCAATGTTCGTCGCTTCAGTAGTTGCTATTTTTCAACCAAACATAAAACGAATGCTAGCCTATAGCTCTGTTGCACAAATCGGCTATGTTATTTTAGGAATTAGTTTTATAAATATTAATGGTTTGGCGGCCGGTATCATTCATCTATTTAATCATGCCCTTATAAAAGGCGGTATGTTTCTTGCGGTGGGCTGTTTGTTTTACAAAATTGCCTCAGTCAATATAGACAAATTGGCAGGCATAGGGAGACGTATGCCCCTTACAATGGCCGCTTTTGTGGTTGGAGGATTAGGCCTTATTGGCGTTCCTCTAACTGCCGGTTTCATCAGTAAATGGTATTTGATAATCGGAGCGCTGGATCGCGGTTTGTGGTGGGCAGCGGTGCTTATCTTGCTAAGCTCACTCCTAGCGGTAATTTATATCTGGCGTGTGGTCGAAGTCGCATATTTGAAACCCTCTCCAGATGGCAACAATCATATTGAAGATGCCCCCCCTTCAATGCTTATCCCAACTTGGGTCTTAATCGGTTCTAGTATTTATTTTGGTATCAACACAGATCTAACTGTCGGTGTAGCAAAGCAAGCCGCTAGACAATTGCTAGGGGGTGGGTAATGACCGGTTCTACTGCAATTGCATTCGCGATAGGTTTACCGATTTTTGGCGTGATCCTTATATTACTTAACGACCGCTATCCTAATATACGTGACACTGTCACCCTAACTATTTCAGGTTGTTTAGCGCTGATCGTATTCGGCATGGTTCCGGAGGTAACATCAGGAGGAAGACCCACTCTTACTTTTTTGGAAATAATTCCGGGGCTTCCAATCGCGTTTAAGGTTGAACCACTAGGAATGCTTTTTGCTATGGTGGCATCCGGATTATGGGTCGTAACCACATTTTATTCGATTGGTTACATGCGGTCCCACCACGAGGTTAAGCAAACTCGATTTTACGCCTGTTTTGCCATTGCTATCTCCAGTGCGATGGGAATTTGCTTTGCCGGTAACATGCTGACCCTCTTTATTTTTTATGAGATACTTACTATTTCTACTTATCCACTTGTTATCCATTCCGAGACCAAGGAAGCTGTTAAAGCGGGACGGACATATCTCGGACTATTAATCGGGACATCCGTAGCCTTCTTATTATTAGCTATCGTATGGACTTGGTTTCTCACCGGAACACTCGACTTTACTCCGGGTGGTATTTTAAAAGAAAAAGCTGATGGCCCAATTTTAGGGATTCTTTTGTTCTTATATATGTATGGTATCGGTAAGGCAGCACTGATGCCCATCCACCGATGGCTTCCAGCAGCAATGGTGGCACCAACCCCTGTTAGCGCGCTACTCCATGCAGTAGCAGTTGTAAAAGCGGGTGTATTTACTGTTTTAAAAGTTATCGTTTACATTTTTGGTACAGATACACTCGCCGGAATAGGTCAAGATGACTGGTTGATGTATATAGCGGCCTTTACAGTAATTGTCGCATCTTGTGTTGCTCTCACAAAGGATAACCTAAAGGCAAGACTCGCCTATTCAACGGTTAGCCAACTTTCCTATATTATTTTGGGTGCCGCTTTAGCGAATAGCCTCGGTATTATCGGTGGTGGTATGCATATCGCCATGCACGCTTTCGGAAAAATAACGCTTTTCTTTTGTGCCGGCGCCATTCTGGTTGCAAGTCACAAAACTGAGATTTCTGAAATGAAGGGTTTAGGCAGGATCATGCCCTTGACCTTTACCGCGTTCTTCATTGGATCTTTAAGTGTAATTGGTCTGCCTCCGTTAGGTGGTTCCTGGAGTAAATGGTATCTGATGTTATCAGCATCAGAAGCTGGTTTGGTATTTTTTATGTTAATTTTCATGCTCAGTTCCTTATTAAATATCGCCTACTTGATGCCAGTTGTTGCCCGAGGTTTCTTTTCTGCACCCGAAAAACCAGAACACCACGACACGAATAAACCAGTTGGATTTTGGAATGGACTAAACATCGGAAAAATACATGAAGCCCCGCCATTCTGCCTGTTTGCCATGGCCATCACAAGCGGCGGCTGTATTTTGCTATTCTTTTATGCTGACAAAATTTATAAAATGCTTGCTCCGGTAGCCGGTATCCAAGGCTGAATTAGAGGAAAAGATGGAACAAAATCAGGAGCCCCAGGAAAATAAAACGAGGCTAGACAAAAATAAAACAAAAGCCAAAATAATTTGGCTGCTGGGATTTGCCTGCATATTAAGTGTCGTCGCTGACTTATTCTATCATAAACACGTTCACTATGATGCTGAAGATTGGATTCCGGGAATGTACGGTTGGTATTCCCTGATAGGATGTACCGTAATGGTTCTGGTTGCAAATTTCCTACGAAACATCTTGAGCCGAAAAGAGAATTATTACAACGAGGCGGAAGATGATTGAGTTTCCGCCAGGCCTAATTCTTATTCTCGGGGCTTTGTTTGTTCCAATACTCCCCTCGTACTTCCGAAACGCCTATATGCTAGCATTGCCCATTTTGGGGTTCTGGGGACTTCTCATACTGCCAGAAGGTATCCTATTTTCCTTTATTTTTTTTGATTACACGTTAGCGCCCGTCAGGGTTGATAAGTTGAGCCTACTATTTGGCTATATTTTTCATATTGCAGCTGCAGTAAGCATAATTTTTGCCTTTCATGTTAAAGACCCGGTCCAGCAAATGGCTGGATTAATCTATGCCGGCGCCGCCATTGGCGGTGCTTTTGCTGGTGACCTGATCACACTTTTCGTTTACTGGGAAGGTACCGCAATAGCATCCGTCTTTCTGATCTGGTCGAGTAAGACAGAACGTTCTTTTAGGGCTGGGATGCGATATCTAATAATTCAAGTAGGCTCAGGAGTATTATTGCTTGCCGGTGCAATACTCCAATTCAAGAAAACAGGTTCGTTAGATTTTACAAGTATGGATTTAAGTGACCTTGGGCCAATCCTTATTTTCATCGCTTTTGGCATCAAAGCCGCCTTTCCCCTTCTGCACAATTGGTTACAAGATGCGTACCCTGAAGCTACTGTTACTGGGACAGTATTCTTATCCGCATTTACCACGAAATTAGCTGTCTATGCACTAGCAAGAGGCTTTGCGGGTACTGAACTTTTGATATGGATAGGAGCAGTAATGACTGCTTTCCCGATATTTTACGCAATTATTGAAAACAATTTAAGACGGGTTCTTTGCTACAGCTTAAATATTCAATTGGGGTTTATGATTGTGGGGGTTGGTATTGGTACCGAACTCGCACTTAACGGAACAGCTGCCCACGCCGTTTCACATATCCTTTATAAAGCCCTGCTGTTTATGTCGATGGGGGCAGTCTTGTATCAAGTCGGAACGATTAAAGCTACCGAACTCGGCGGTTTATTTAAATCTATGCCATATACAGCTGGCTTATGTATAATTGGTTGCGCCTCAATTTCTGCATTTCCTCTATTTATCGGATTTATTTCTAAGTCGCTTATAATCACTGCAGTTGCGGAGCAAGGTCACTGGGTGGTGTGGCTCGTATTACTTTTCGCATCGGCGGGAGTCATTCAATATTCTGCAATGAAGATACCCTATTTTACCTTTTTTCAAAAGGCTCCTGGGTTAAAGACAAGTGAAGCTCCAGGAAATATGTTAATCGCCATGGGGATTGTCGCTTTTCTATGTATCGCAATCGGTGTTTACCCAACTCCTCTCTATGCGTTATTGCCATACCAGCTTGATTATTCACCTTACACCGCCACTCATGTAGTGACACAAATTCAACTTCTGCTTTTTTCAGCTTTAGCGTTCTTTCTTCTCGTAAAAACTGGAATTTACCCTGCAATGATAAGAGCAACCAATCTTGATTTTGACTGGATATATAGACGGCTTTTACCAATGATAATTGCAGGTTTTGGAAAGCTTATCACCCTTATCGACCGATTAATTCGGGATACATTTCTCTCGTTATTAAATCAATTACTCAAATTAATTTTTAAACATCATGGCCCGGGCGGTCTGCTCGCAAGAACAGGATTAACCGGTTTGATGGCACTTTTAGTCGTTATATTTTTAGCTCTATTCTTACTTATTTACTTTATATAGATAACAAATTCAGGCGTTGGACTTTAAGTTCTTCCAAACATTTAGTAATTCTTTAGATTCATTATCACTGAGATGAGTGAGAGACTGCTCAACACAGTCAATTCCTACTAACTCATTCCAACTTATCATAAGTTGAATTGTGATAGGTCCTGGCAATGATTTTCCAATACTAATGCCATTTAATTTCTTAACAGGGGAGATTGAACCGCTGGTACCGCAGATGAAAGCCTCATCCGCGACATACAAATCAAATGCAGTAAAGTCACCCTCAACAACTTCAATCCCACGCTTTTGTGCTATTTCAAATAATACTTTTCTGGTTATGCCGCCTAATACTGTTCGAGAGGACGGAGTAAAAAGACAACCTTTTGAAATGAAAAAGATATTAGCTGTATCAGTCTCAGAAATATTTCCATCTGTATCAAGCATCAAGGGTATAGCGCATGGGTCGACTTGTTGAGCCTCGTGTAGGGCAATATTATGGTTCATTTTATTGGTTATTTTTGCCTTTGGGTCGAGGGATTCAGGAGGTGTTCGTCGCGTTGCCGGCGTAACCAGGTTTACTCCTTCTAGGTAAGATCTAGCATATCTGAGAAAATCAACAGGCTGAACGAAAATTGCAACTGTTGGGTTACCCATTTGGGTCGTCCCCGGCCTCCTCACTCCCCGACTTATAACGTGCCAAAGTGCATACTCATCATCTTGGCCCAAAAGTGAAACATTACGTTTTACTATCTCTAGGGAAAGATGGCACATTTCTTCAAATGAGAGGCCACAGTCTATTCTCACGTATTTTAAAGAGTTAAATAAGCGCTCAACATGATCTTCCAGACGAAAGAGCTTATGCCCAAATGTTCGGGTCGCTTCGTATATACCATCGCCGGAGGTAAATCCTCGATCGAAAATTGAGATCGTCGCTTTACTTTCTGCGACAAAATCTCCACATAAATAAACAACTCGTTCTGTCATAGTTATGCCAATTAGGTTAACATGGTTATAACACTATGCCTGAAAGCGATAATGGTTCCAACCTGAAGAATCCAACAAGACTAGATACTTAACGCCATTAGGGTTGTCTCAAGTAAAACAAAAGAATAGGTTCTGATTTAAAGGTGCTTAGTATTTTTAATTTTACAAACGGAGAGTAATGGATGGATATGACCGGTGAATATCGGATTCCTGCACCGAGAGAAAAGGTTTGGGAAGCCTTAAATGACCCTGAAATATTAAAAATTTGTATCCCTGGCTGCCAA
>PBWY01000098.1 GCA_002727395.1 Rhodospirillales bacterium
CGTATTGGTTCCGAAACGTGCCGTTCTTAAAGGTACCGGTTTTTTGACCGTATTGGTTCCGAAACGTGCCGTTCTTAAAGGTACCGGTTTTCTGACCGTATTGGTTCCGGTAGGTTTGTGCCTCTGATGAGGGCGGGATGCTAAAAGATAGCAACAACCCTGCTAACAGTACCAAAACAACTCTCATGATGGTTCTCCATCTCTACAATTGCCTAAAAATCGTACAAGGTTAACGTTTGTTTGTCAATTTGCGCATGACCCCTGCCGACATTTTCGCCGCACATAAACTTGCCCGTGAATGTGTCCGTAATAAATACAAAGGGTGTTGAGTAGGGATTGCCCCCTACCCAGAACTGCTAACCATTTTGTAATCTATAAAATCAAGGTACTGGTACTTCCTGTATCTCAATCTAAAAACAACGCATCCACCTCATCCATCGTGCTTTTGGTGCGAGTGACGGGAACAGGAGGGTCAGTAGAAGTATGGGTGCGAGGATGTGTTTCATACCAAAACCCTGACATATTCCATGGATATTGTGAATACAGAACTACCAATTACCTAAATGACTCATAGAGTAGCTCATACAGCCCTATAGCGAGTCATACAGACTCAAATAGAGTGTACTGGAGTCCTGAGACCTTCTGTTTAATACGACTCTCAGTGACCCTGTATGGCCTTTCTAGAGGCTATCTGAGAGGCCCCATATAGAGATAAACGGGGTGATAATAACTGGCTCGTCATCATCATCATTCAAAGATGAACACGCAGAATCATTATACGACGGTATTCTTAGGATAAGCCTATCTTAAAAAACAGTCGTATAATAATATGGCGTGTAGCTTATAGTTTATTATTATTAATATTCTTATTATTTATTATCCTAGCTTCAGAGCAAGGTCTTGAGCCTTTAGATGTGTGTATCGTTTAAGCATCTTCAGGTCTTTGTGACCTGTAATAGTAGATACTTCCATAATATTTAAACCTAGTTCAAAGAGCCTTGAAGTCCCTTCATGTCTTAGATCATGTAGATGAAGATTATTAATACCAGCACGTCTACAGGCTCTATTCCATAAGCCCCTCAGGGCAGTCTCAGAGACTGGAAAGACCTTCCCTGATATATGTATTGGTATTTTATTTAATGCAGCTATGGCTCTTGTTGATAAAGGGACTGTTCTACTGTCTCCATTCTTGGTCATAGGAAGATAAGCTGTCCTGTTGTTTAAATTTAAATGCTGTCTCTCAAGCTGTAGTAGCTCACCACGTCGCATTGTCGTCTCTGTGGCTACAATAATAAATGGTAAGAGGTAAGGGTTCCTGCTTTGGCTACAGGATAATAGGAGCCGTTCTTCTTCATCATTCTCTAGCCTTCTGTCTCTTGGTTTATTTTCTTTAGGTTTAGTTATCTGTCGTATTGGATTGCCATTGATAGGCATATCCCATTCCTTGATGGCCGTTTCAAAGACATGGCTGAGGATATTTAATTCTTTTTTTACTGTACTAGCTGAGACTTCTTTTAATCTTTGGTTTCTGTACTTGATTAGATGACTTGGTTTTAGATAACCAAACTTGGTAGCGGCTATAGGGTCACGCATTAGCTTCTTCAGCCTGATACCTTCAACCTTGTGGCCTTTCTTACTTGGTGTCACTTCAGACAGGTATCTCTCTAACACTACCCTTAGATTGTCTTCCGCCTTGTCATACCCTGTAGTGAGAAGACCTTTTTCTATTTGTATTTCTGTTTCTCTTGCCCATTGCAAAGCATGAGACTTTTTATTGAAGGTTTTAGTTACAGTTGGGTAATTAGACAGGCGTATTCTTACCTGCCACTTGTTTTGTCTCTTGGTAATTGAAGCCATTTTCCATTCTCCTTGGAGCGTTAGTGGAGCAAATGGAGTATGGGTCTTCGTATTGCTTGGTGGATTTTAAACCTTAAACACTAGGTTATCAGCGGCTTAGACTAAGGTGATAGCGCACTAATCTTATCGTAGATGCTCGGTGGCGTGACAGGCCAGCGCTCTAACCAGCTGAGCTACACCCCCGCAACATTAGTACGCTGGGTTTAATCTACCCAACCCATTAAAGTCAACTGCGTCACTACTATTTAGATCCTTAACCAGTAGAAAATTAAAAAATCCGCGGGTAGATAAATACAAATCCTTCTTAATGTGAATCACCAAGACATCCACCAGAAAAGCAGCAAAAGTCCAACTGAACCAAGCACAATCAAGAAAATCGTTTTTGGGATAAAAAATAGAGTTTTGATAGGGTGACGGATTAAAAACCCAATGAACAAAAGTAAAAGAAATGCAATTAGTATTTCCATAAACTAACCTCGCTGCAGTCCGTCCAATTTATTTATTCTCAGCACTTTTATAACCTCGCAAAAACGTGGCCATCACAAATTTGTTAAAACACACATAAATTCCTAGGAAAAAATCAACCTCAAAACTAATCTACACTTTGGAATATTGCTTTCTTACGCCGCATCTTCTGAATTTGTGCAGCCGTCATCCAACAGGATAAATAATAAGTTGCGTCCGAAATCATTTTTCCCAGTTTTCTTTTGGAGATAGATGAACGATTGGCACTCGGTGTAGAGATATTTTTACTTTCCAGAATTGTTCTAACGATACTCGTCTTAATACCAAAATTTGTATTCTCCGGTATCACTCCATAACTCTTAACGATCTTTTTAATATCCAGTTTGGCAACAGCAACACCAACCACATTCCCTTTGTTGTCCAGTATCGGCCCTCCACTGTTCCCCGGCTGGAGTGCCGCATCAATCTGGATACGGGAAAAATTATTGGCGATACCGGTAAGGGAACTAATGACGCCCTTCGTAATCTTCACGTCGGTACTTATTCTTCGTCCAAAGGGATACCCGGCAACATAGACATCCTGCAGCCGGTAGGGACTGTCAGGGCTCAACGCAAGGACAGTAGAGGGTCGAAAGTCTCCCTTGAGAAGAGCAAGATCGTTTTGCGGATCATGTGTTATAACGGTCGCTGGAATAGCCTTTCCATTGTGATGAATTTTAACATTTTGGCATCCCTTAATGACGTGATAGTTGGTCACGACGTGGCCTATTGAAGAAACAGAAAAACCACTGCCAGAGGCGGCAGATACTGTCTTATTCGGGTTTAAATACCGTCTTGGTTTGGAACCTGGTTTTCTTCTAGTAATTGCCCGCGGATTAGCCTTTTGGGCATATTGAAATTTACCGTTCTTCCAGACGCCTTCCTTTTTACGACCATTGGCAAAGGTATAGGTCCCCTGACCGTTTCTTTTTCCATTCCTGTATTTACCAACATATTTATCTCCTGGCCATTTCGACGCCGAGCCAAAGATATAAGTCCCCCGCCCGTGATATTTGTCATTCCTAAATTGACCAACATATTTGCTGCCGGTTTTGCTAAAAGTAACGGTTCCCCAACCGTTTGGTTGATCATTCCTATATTCACCAACATATTGATCCCCATTGTAGTAAAAATAGCTACCTTGACCGTGCCGTTTGCCACCCCTATATCCGCCAACGTGTTTGTCCCCATTGCGGTGGAAAAAGGTCCCGTGACCGCTGAATTTGCTATTCCTGTATTCACCGACGTATTTGTCCCCATTGGCAAAAAAATAGGTTCCCCGACCGTTCACTTTGCCATTCCGGAATTGCCCAACCAGTCTATCCCCTGCAAATTTAGGAGCGCCTAGCTCCATAATGAGTTCACCGCGACAGCTATCCCAATTTTTTGGCCATTCTGACAGAGACCCGATTTTAAGAGGACTATTAGAACACGAGGGCAAATCGCCGTGGTCCGTTGCAGGCCTTACTTTTTTAACATATTGAAATTTATCGTTCTTCCAAATACCCTCCCTTATTCTGCCATTGGCCCAGGTAAATGTTCCCCGACCGTTCCTTTTACCATTCCTGAATTGACCAACGTATTTGTTACCAGAAGGCCAGGTAACGGTCCCCTGACCGTTTCTTTTTCCATTTTTATATTCACCAACGTATTTTGTTCCATTGGGCCAAGTAAAAATTCCTCGACCGTTCCTTATACCATTCCTGAATTCACCGACGTATTTGTTGCCAGAGGGCCATGTAAAGGTCCCCTGACCGTTCCTTATACCATTCCGGAATTGACCAACGTATTTGTTGCCGGTCTTGGAAAAGGTAATAGTGCCAAGACAATTGGTCCAAGTTGATCTATTATAAACACCTGGACAAAGTGATAGCGCGGATTGCAATTTATTATCCTTCCAAATACCTTCCTTTATCCGACCATTAGCAAAGGTAAAGGTGCCCTGACCGTGCCGTTTACCCGCCCTATGTCCGCCGACGTATTTATTACCATTGGCCCAGGTAAATGTTCCCCGACCGTGGTATTTTTTGTTTCTAAATTCACCCACGTATTTATTACCGGTCTTAGCAAAAGTAGCAGTCCCCTGCCCGTTAGGCTTACCATCTCTCCATTCTCCGACGTACTTGTCCCCATTGGCATAGAGGTAAGTCCCATGGCCATTCAATTTACCATTTTTGAATTCACCAACCACCCTGTCCCCAGCGAATTTATAGGCACCTGAATTGACAGAAATAGCTCCGCGACATTTATTCCAATGATGGGGCCATTGTGATTCATAGATTCCCTTAAGTGGACTGCCGGGACATTGGGAACGTTTTGTAAAATTAGAAACAGGCTTTTTCGTCTTTAGCGCGGATGTTAACTCAGCTTCACCTGGCATACATCCCGATACGAAAAGAAGGGAAAATAAACATAATCCTGATATCAACTTCCTCATTATATAACAATGACAGTTTAATTTCCGCATGGGGAGTCTTTATAAACCTACATTTAACGCACATTTACATTTTTATGATTAGCATTTTTAATAGTCAAAGTCTTTTTAATCAAATCAGGATACCCCATATGGTCAATCCATTTTCCGATCAAAAACAATTCATGAAAGCTTGCGATCAGACTGCTGATAACGAGATGAATGCTGAGCAATATGACCTTTATCGAAAATTAATAGCAGAAGAAGTTTGTGAACTTGAAGATTCTGTAAAAAATAACGACCGGGTTGAGCAACTCGATGCCCTCATAGATATACTTGTCGTAACAATTGGAGCTATTCATTCGATGGGTGCAGATGCTGAGGGTGCATGGAACGAGGTTTTACAGACAAATTTAGCCAAAATTGATCCTCAAACTGGAAAAGTAACAAAAAGAGATGACGGAAAAGTTTTGAAACCGGAAGGCTGGAAGGCACCGGAACTAAAACCCTTTCTGAGTGAATTTAAATAAAAACACTAAAACTATGACACATAACTTCGCGGACACTTACGACGTAGATAAAAGGAAAATGTTATTGGAAACCGAAAATATTCGTGTCGATACACTCCACTTAAAGGAAGGGCAAATTATCCCATGGCACAAACACACAGAAATGGATGATACTTTTGTATGCCTCACGGGCGAGACAATTTTCTTCTCTGACCGAAAACAAAAGAACATTAAATTATCTCCCCGTGAACAATAAACCATTTATTGTGCCTTGGGACTCGCGGTTAAATCAAAAGAAGGTACCTCTTTTTTGATACAAGCGACCGGCAAACATGATTTGATACCATCGCCAGTTAAGTTTATTATTTAGAATGATACTTTTAAATAAAATATTATTTTACAATAAGTTATTTTGAATAATTAATATCTTTTATTAAATATGTTCATTGCTTTACATTGCATCCAATGCCATAAGGATAGCCTCTGGCGTCGCCGGCGCATTAAGCTTTGGAAATACCTTATAATCTCTCGTCCTGGCTACGGCGTCACGTATAGCGAGCCAGACACTTAAAGCCAACATAAGAGGGGGTTCACCAACCGCCTTAGAACGATATATTGTAGGAACAGTGTTCGGTGTATCCTCGAGAATATGTACTTTAAATCGTGGCGGCACATCCCTACTGCCCGGAATTTTGTATGTGGATGGTCCATGGGTCATTAAACGTCCGTCCTGATCCCATACTAGTTCTTCGGAGGTTAACCACCCCAAACCTTGGACAAAAGCCCCTTCTATTTGACCTAAATCTATTCCCGGGTTCAGCGAAGATCCTACATCTTGAAGAATATCGGTGGCCAGAACCCTCGATTCTCCGGTTAGCGTATCAATAACCACCTCAGAGATACTTGCTCCATAGGTATAATAATAAAATGGGCTTCCACTCATCGATTTCCCGTCCCAATGAATGTCGGGGGTCTGATAATAACCAGTTGCAGATAGTGAAATTCGGCTAGACCAGGTAAGCTCTGCGACCTCAGAAAATTTAAGGCTTTCATTACCAGCGTATACACGGTTTTGACGAAACTCTATGCTATCAGTTTCAACACCAAAATGGCTTGCCGCAACCTGCTTCATTCGTCCTTTTATTTCCTCGGCAGCATTAAATGCAGCCATTCCGTTTAAATCAGACCCAGCAGAAGCAGCTGTAGGACCGGTATTAGGAACCTTGTCTGTTCGCGTAGAAGAAATTTTAACATGGTCTATATCAATCTGGAAAACCGAGGATACGACTTGGGCGACTTTTGTAAATAGCCCCTGTCCCATTTCAGTCCCTCCATGGTTCAGGTGGACGCTACCATCGGTATATACATGAACCAGTGCTCCGGCTTGATTTAACGGGACCGCGTTGAACGAAATACCAAACTTTACCGGCATCAATGCAATGCCTTTTTTTAAAGTTTTATGGGTCCTGTTGTATTCTTCTATTGCCATCCGCCTTTCATGCAGGTGTCCCTCAACCTCCAAGCGGTCAACAATTTGAGCCATAATGTTATCAGTCACGGTCTGACCGTAGGGTGTTACATTACGATTTTTTTCGCCATACCAATTAATTGACCTTATATCCTCAACAGGCCTTTTTAGCTCGTGGGCTATGTGTTCAATAATGGTTTCAATGACTAGCATTCCTTGAGGGCTTCCAAATCCTCTGAAAGCGGTATTTGAAACAGTGTTTGTCTTGCATGGCCACGCCCTGAATAAAGCATTTGGAATGAAATATGCGTTATCAGCATGACATAGCGCACGTCCTAATACTCCCGCCGATAGGTCTGCTACATTACCTGACCTTGCGGCCATATCTATAATGGCGCCTCCGATTTCTCCAGCTTCATTAAACCCAACTTGATATTTGAATAAGAAATCGTGTCTTTTTCCCGTGGCAATCATGTCGACATCACGTCTAAGTCTTACTTTCACCGGTGTCCTGCAATGTTCCGCTAATAACGCAGCTATAGCAGCGATTATTGTCGACTGACTTTCCTTACCTCCGAACCCTCCTCCCATTCGTCGTACTTCAACAGTCACATCATTTTGGGGTATACCCAAGACGTTACTGACCCCATGCTGAACTTCTGTTGGATGTTGCGTTGATGAATACACCAACATTGCTTGGTCTTCTTCCGGAATAGCTAATGCAATTTGACTTTCCAAATAAAAGTGATCCTGTCCACCGCAGCTAACTTCACCATTAAGCACAAAGTCGGCTGCTTTTATTGCCTCTACTGCGTTCCCGGTTTCAACCTTTGCAGGCTCATAAGTGAATTGCTCTTTATCCCAAGCCTCCTGAATTGTCAGCACCGGTATTAATTCTTCATAAACGACTTTAACCTTTTTAATTGCTGCAAACGCGTTATCGTAACTATCAGCAGAAATTGCGACAATCGGTTGACCTGCATATTCGACAATCTGAGATGCCAAGACGGGCTCATCACTGAATACAGGTGCTATATCGTTCTTTCCAGGAATGCCCTTTGCCGTAATGACCGCCGATACCCCTAAAGACGCTAAAGCTTGCGTAATATCAATTTCTAAAATTTTTGCATGCGCGTAGGGACTTAATAATAACGCAGCTTCCTGAGTATCAGGAAAACTTGGCATATCATCAATAAAAATTGCAGCCCCGTTAACGTGTTTCCGAGCACTATCATGCGAAGTAGTTTTATGTACTCCTCCTTTAATTTCTTCTGAGGAACTCATGATACCTTTACAACTCCAGACGCATCCTCTTCACCCGTTATATCACGATGGAGTCTAACCAATAAGTTAGAAGCAACCCGTAAACGATAACTTGAACTTGCTCGGTGATCGCTGATTGGCGTGAAATCATTTGGTATATTTTTAGCAGAGTCACACACAATATCTTCGTTCCATTGTTTTTGTCTCAGAGATAATTCGGTTTTAATGGCCCTAGAAGGTTTTTCGGCTAAGCCTCCATAAATAATATGAATATCAGAGATTTTAGAAGCTTGGATTTTAAGGCGGTATGCTCCTACAACAGAGGATATATCCTGATCGTATCTCTTGGAGACTTTATAGGATTTAAAATATTCATTTTTCGTTAGCTTGGGTATTTTAATATTTTTTATTACTTCTCCATTCTTGAGGCATGTTTTTCTATAGCCAACAAGAAAATCCTCTAATCTAATTTCACGTTCTTCTTCCAGAGAGAAAAGTGTAACAATAGCGTTGAGCGCAATCAGAGCGGGAAGAGTATCGCCGATTGGTGATGCGGTACCTATATTTCCTCCTATGGTCCCTATGTTTCGAATTTGCCTTGACCCTATGCGGCTAATCAGTTGTCCAAGGGATGGATATAATCGATTTATGAATTTTAGCTAACTTGTGTAGCTAACGGCAGATCCAAGAATTAACTCCTTCTTCGTCTCCTTTACTTCCTGAAGTTCAGAAACATGCGCCGTAGATATAACTGTCTTAGGGATAATCCGTTCTTTGCTAACCAATAGACCCAAATCAGTTCCGCCCGATAACAACATAGCATCCTTCAGGGAGGCTCTCAGAGAGGCCAAGTCTTTTAGGGTTTTTGGTAAAAAGAAGGTTTGATCATTAAACTCATATTTTTCCGGAGTTAAGACCATTGGAGCCAGCTTATAATCAATTCTGTTTTCACACCCTTTACGTGCCGATTCAACGATTGGTTTGTAACCTGTACAACGACACAGGTTTCCTGCCAAAGCATCGTGGATTACATCGTCGTTAATATTTTCGCCGGATTGCCCCAACGCAAAAAGAGCCATAACAAAGCCTGGGGTACAGAAGCCACACTGCGTGCCTCCTTCTTCAACCATTGTTTTTTGGATCGGAATAAGTCTACCGTCGTTAATTTTCTCTAGACCCTCCACTGTAACGATTTCAAACCCACTTAACTGACCGAGCTGCAAGAGACATGAATTGACTGCTTCAAATTTATTATCCCTAACGCGGACAACGGTACAAGCACCGCAATCGCCCTCGGCACACCCTTCCTTAGTGCCAGTCAGGTTTGTTTGGCTCCGGATAAAGTCGAGCAAAGTCATAGTTGGGGAGATATTGCCCGTATCGTGCATTTTTCCATTGAGAACGAAACGGATCATAGTATCACAAACCTTTTAAGATCTATTTTTTAAAGCCAGCCAAATAAAATTATATTACAAATTTTTTGGCCATTGAAGGTCTGAATAATAAAAGAAAAACCATTCTCAAGTTAACAATTACGTTCAAATACAAAATCATGATTATTTCTTTCTAATTCACAACGTATCGTCGTTTTAAAATTTATTTAATAATGAAATACTAAGAAATAAGACTAGTAAAACAATGGAAGGCTATCATGACCACCAAGATTAATCACGTTGCAATGATGTCAACCAATTACGCCATGTTGGGTAGGTTTTATGAGGTCTTATTTGGTATGAAGTCTCCTAAAGTTTCACGTCCAGAAAGTGCTGTTACAGTTGGTGATGGATATGTCGGTTTAAACATTAACCCTCGACGCCCGGGACGACCCGGAGGGTTAGATCATTTTGGCGTGGAAGTTGAAGACATTCATAAAGTACTCGACCGGATGGATAGAAATTTTCCAAAGATAAAAACTCTAAGACGTCCGAGTAATAGACCATTCGCTGGTATAACAACCCACGACCCGGACGGAAATATCTTTGACCTTTCACATGTAGATAAAAATAATAAAAAAGATATCTATACCCAAGGAGAATGGCATCAGGATCGATATATCTCACATTTTGCCATTCGGACCCTAAATCCGGAAAAATGTGCGGAGTTTTATTGCGATATACTAGATTTGAAACTCGTAAATAGGCACGGAAATGATGACAACTTTTATATAACAGATGGCCGTATGAATATTGTTTTAGCTCAGTGGGATATTACAAATTATGCCAATACTGGAATTGCACGCTCCGGACCAGACCACTTCGCCTTTAAAGTAGAAAACCTAAATGATTTTAAATTAAGTTATTCCTCAATGATTGAACGCAATCAAACCCTTGCTCCTCCCGGAGTAGGCATAGGTCCAGAAGGAAAGGCGCGTTTGGAAATGCTCAAACAATCAGCGCCATACGCCAAACATTTTCTTTCTGATATTGATAATGTGTTAATTGCAATATCGGATTAACGCTCAAGTAGGGGTCTTCAATTCTAAAGTCACCTTGAATAAACAAAAATCGTTATTTAAGTGCTCTCTTCAAACATTTGTTCCTGAAGATAATTCTGCAACCCTGTAGACCCAATAAGAGAATTTTGAGTTTCCAACCAATCAATATGTTCTTCAGTATCCTCAAGAATTCTCTCAAATATTTCTCTTGAAACAAAATCCCTTGCTTTCTCGCAAACCACAATTGCGCCTTTTAATGCTTTCTGATTGGTCTCTTCTGAAATTAAATCGGCACCAATTATTTCAGAAACATTCTCACCAATATTCAATTTTCCAAGATCCTGTAAGTTTGGTAAACCATTCAAGACCAAAATTCTTTCTATGAGTTGATCGGCATGTTTCATTTCCCCGATAGACTCTTGGTAAACTTTTTCGGCTAATCGGAGAAAACCCCAATCTTTCAACATACGTGAATGCAGGAAATATTGATTAATAGCTGTTAATTCATTTTTTAAAATCAGGTTTAATTGCTTCTTCACGTCATCATCGCCATCCATAGAGAAATTCCTTTTTAATCAGATTTTTTTTATGTTAAAACATTATTTTTTATCTGACTACAAAATAATGCAATAAAAACAATGCTTTAAGAATAATAGTCATTCTCAATTCCTATTATTTCTCTTGTTAAATAAAATTTTCTATTTTAGATTAATGGTGATAATCATTATCATTAGCAGATGGTGCCTAATAGAAATGTATATGTGTGTTTGTAACGCAATAAATATGAAAAAAGTCCAGGAAGCTAAAGAGGACGGTATTCGCGATGCACAACTAGTATTCAAACGATGTGGTGTGGAACCCGGCTGCGGCCAATGTACATTAGAAATGAATCAATATTTACAGGATGCGGAAAAATCGAGAAATACCCTCAAAGTTGCTTAAAGGTTAATATTCAGTATTTTTCGTCTATTTTATTTTTTCATTGAAAACTTTAGGATGCCTATCACCCCATATTCGAGCCGGCAATCGAGAGGCCATATCGTCAGGTTTATCACCGATGGAATCAAGAGAAGTTTTAAATCTCTTCCAAGTGCCTAATGTTATACTCCTTTCCCTATTATAACGCCCACGAGTTACTTCTTCATGTTTAGTGAATACTTCAGAGAAGGAAGGACGCGATTTAACATTTGCATACCATTCATCAACACTAGGATACGATTTGGTCCAAAGCTCATCACAGCCAAGAAGCCACAGCCTGTGAACATAGGGTGTTAGGGCTGCGTCAGCCAGAGAATAGCACTCTCCTGCAAGATAAGGACCTAATTGAAGAGCCGCATCAATATCTTTGATCATGGTTTCAAGAAACCCGCAAGCACAACGCCCCTCTTCAGAATTTAAGCCTAATAAAACAGATAGGCGGCGCTGCTCTCTTCTTTTGGGTTCGGGTATTTTATCGAAAGACTTTAGCCTTAGTTTGGCGGCGTCTGTTAAATTACCAGCGGCATCTCTCGAAGCTTCGGAAAATGATAGAAAAGCGATCGCACTGTGATATTTCTCGTCTAAATCCTTCATTAACAAATCCATTCTCATAGCTTCATTTGGAAGGTTAGGTGTTAATGCGGGTGCAGGAAAAACTCTGTCAAGGTAACGCATAATGACACTGGACTCTACCAGTATTGATCCATTGTGGATTAGAGTTGGGACCATGCCGTCCCTATTAATCTCAATATATTTTTTAGTTAAATTCTGATGTTCATGAACATTCACTTCCCGTTCTATGACCTCCTGACCCTTTTCAATAATTGTTAGATGAACCTTGCAACAACAGGTAGAAGTCGGTCCTCCAAATAATTCAAGCATGAGTGTTCAATTTCTCCGGATGTTAATATTACGATCGATATGAAGAAGCCCTCAATTCGGATTTTAAAACCTTTCCGGTACTACTCTTTGGTAGCTTCTCTACAAATTCAATCACTCGAGGGTATTTATAGGCGGCCATTTGCGACTTACAAAATTCAATCACTTTTTCCCTGGGACATTTAGCGTCACCCTTTAAAACTATAAAAGCGCAAATCTCTTCTCCTAAATCCGGATCGGGTATTGGAATAACCGCTGATTCGACAATGTCCGAAAAACTATTTAATACCGCCTCAACTTCGCCAGCCCCAACAGTGTACCCACCACGAAGGATAACTTCCTTCTTTCGTCCCACGATACTAATCAGACCTTCTGAATTCATGGAAGCAATGTCTCCTGTCAAGAACCACCCATCCTTCATTACAGCTTTGGTTTCATCGGGATTATTTAAATATTCAGTCATACAAGAAGCAGTTTTTATCCATAACTCTCCTTGTTGTAGTTCCTTAACCCTATTTCCATTCTCATCAACAATTTTCAACTTGACGCCCATCGCCGCTCTTCCGATCGAATCAGGTGTCTCTAAATTATCATCTGGTGAATAACAAATGGGACGAAATAACTCACTCATCCCGTAACCCCTAATAATCCTCAGACCAGTTTTTTCCTTCCAAGACAGAGAGAGGTCCCATGGACAAGGAGCCGCACCACTTGTTACAAATCTAAGGCTGGAAAACATCTGAGAATTAATGTTTTTCAAATCTAAGATCCGTCGAAACATTGTAGCCACACCACAAAAGATGGTTGCTTTACTGGATTGTATCTTATTAACCACTTCTTCTGCGTCAAAGCGCTCAACTAAAACACTTGAAGATCCATTTTGTAAGGGGGCTAAAACTGTACCAAACAAACCATAAGAATGTGCCAGTGGTAACACCGACAATACAACATCTTTTGAATTTAAATTTAAAGCAGATTTACTCCAAATATCGAGCCCGACTTTCACAGAACGGTGTGAAAGAACAACCCCCTTGGGAATTCCGGTGCTGCCTGAAGTAAATAGGATAATCGCTGGGTCTTCATAACCAGTTTCAATAGCTGGTAAGTTGACTAGGTCTGTTGGAATACACGTGAGAACCATTGAAGGTTCTAAAAGGGCCAAAATCTGACCCCGTTCTTCATTCTTTAACCGAGGGTTAAATGGTGTGACTGCACAACCTGCTTTCAGTCCACCCAAAATTCCAATGATGGTGTCAATTGGATTTTTCAGACAAACCGCTAGCCGAGCACCAGGAAGTAAACCCTTTGACCTGATATAAGAGGCAACCCCGCCTGCTCTAAGGTCCAACTCTTTCCAAGTAAAATTACGATCCTCATTTTTGAGTACAATTTTAGATGGATATTCAGCTGCAACTAAATCGAAACTGCAGGCAATATTAACCATTTTAGTAATTATCTGATAATAGACTTAACATCAATGCTATCCCAAACCCCTTCAGAAAATTTATGCCTCGGAGTAAATTCTTTAAGTAAGGGCTTCGCAGTAGCATCTATACCCCATTTTGAAGTAAAGCCATCATCTCCAGCTGTCGACGGATCCAAATCCGACCCGCGTGCATTTTTTATTAAAACTAAATCTCTGTCAGGCTGACTTCGTGTCGCTAACGCCCAATTGACTTGTCGGTCATCAAACACATCCACATCATGGTCCACCACTACTACCCGCTTAATGTAAAGATCTGCGCCAAAAACCGACATTATAGCATTTTTACCTTGTCCCTTTAGACGTTGCTCTATTGAGACAAAACAGGTAAACGGGCTTGGCACCCTAACGGCCTTTACACTTGGAACCATGGACCGCACAGCTCGAAAAAGGTTAGCTTCCATAGGTATGGTCGAAAGCAGCATATGATCCAAATGCCCAACGTTCATATCATAAAAATATGCATCTTTTCTATGAGTGATTGCCTTTACCTCTACCACTTCTCTATCTCTTGCTCCAAGGCTGTAGCCAGTAAATTCTCCAAACGGACCCTCCTCAACCGTTTTTACAGGAGAAATTTCCGCTTCTATAATCAATTCAGCTTGAGCAGGAACGGACACGTCAATCGTCTCACATCGGACCATTTCAAGAGGTTCTTCAAGTATTGCACCCATAATATGCGTTTCATCTTCATCTACAGAACCAATCGATAAAGCGCCTAAAGCGATAGCTGGATGTACCCCGATAGCGAAAGCGACTTGTAACGGCTTACCCTGGGCAGTAGCGGTTTGATGAAATTCCCAAAGATGTTTTCCTAAAGTCAAATGGATGGATGTGGTATTTCTACCCGTTATCATTAATCTATTATAGGCACAATTATAAATGCCGGTAATAGGGTCCTTAGCAAAAGAAATTGCAGCTGTAATATAAGCCCCACCGTCATCCCCATGATGGACCACCTGCGGAAGAGCCATCATATCAACCTCGTTGCCAGTAAGAATAACTTCTTTACACAGACCTGTATTTACTTCTTTCGGTGGAATGGGGTTTTCCATTGCATAAAGAAATTTTTTCTGCATTTCACGCGGGGCTACACCCATCGACATGGCTAGGCGATGCCGACTAGCATGTATATTCGTCATAACCTTGAAATTTGTACCTTTTACCTTTTCAAAAATAAACACCGGGCGCTTTTTTGTTTCATGTTCGGTTTTAACAACGGTCGCAGTAATAGCATGCGCCGGATCAATCTCACCCGACACGGAAACAAATTCGTCGGGTCTTTCCGATTTAATTTGATTTACAAAGGAAAGAAAATCTTGAGCCATGAGTCCTACTTTAATTAAATTAGAAAGAATAATTCCAGAAAAAAAAGAAATAGAAAAGAATGGTCTTAGTCAACAAATGCAAAACCTGAAAATATTTGAATGTTAAACATAGGGAAAACCTTAAGAGCATCACAGGCCCTAAATAATGAAGGATGGTGGGCGGTGACGGGATCGAACCGCCGACATCCACGGTGTAAACGTGGCGCTCTCCCAGCTGAGCTAACCGCCCCCATTTAATTCATATTTTTCTTTATCACATGGTTACAC
>PBWY01000099.1 GCA_002727395.1 Rhodospirillales bacterium
ATACCTGCCTTATTAACGTTGTCATCGACATGAGATTCAAACTGTTTGAAATTTTCTTCAAACTGTTTGGCTAAATGCTGTGCCGTACTGTCATATTCTTTCTTATCGTTCCAGGTGTTACGAGGTGCGAGTACGTTACTAGGCACATCAGGGCACCCTTCAGGAACCAGCAGACCAAAGTTAGGGTCTGAAGCCACGCCAACTGAGGCCAGCTTTCCATCCAAGGCTGCCCTGACCATGGCTCGGGTATGCGCTATTTTCATACGTTTACCAACTCCATATGCACCTCCACTCCAACCCGTATTAACTAGCCAGCAATTGGATTTATGTTTGGCAATACGTTCTCCAAGAATTTTTGCATAGATTGTTGGATGACGGGGCAGAAACGGCGCACCAAAACAAGTTGAAAAGGTTGCTTCAGCTCCTGATGTCATGCCGCGCTCTGTACCTGCGACCTTTGCAGTATATCCTGATAAAAAATGATACATAGCTTGTTCGGGTGTCATTTTACTAATTGGAGGCAAAACACCAAATGCATCTGCTGTTAACATTACGATATTGTCTGGATGTCCTCCCATCCCCGAGTCGCTTATATTCTCCATATAATCAATCGGGTATGAAGAGCGGGCATTTTCGGCTAACGATCCATCATCGAAATCTGGAATTCGAGTGACAGGGTCAAGTACCACATTTTCTAAAATGGTCCCAAATCGGCGGGATGCCATGTATATTTCTGGTTCAGCTTCAGCCGATAAATTGATAGTTTTTGCGTAGCAACCGCCTTCGAAATTGAAAACCCCGTTATCTGACCAGCCGTGCTCGTCGTCACCAATCATTGTACGGGTTGAGTCTGAGGACAATGTAGTTTTGCCAGTTCCCGAAAGCCCGAAAAAAATAGCAACGTCCCCATTAGAACCAATATTTGAAGAGCAATGCATTGTCATGACGCCTATCGCCGGCAAAATCCAATTCATTACACCAAAGATACTTTTCTTTATTTCTCCAGTATAATGGCTACCTCCAACAAGAACAGTTTTTGCTGGAATATTAACAAGAATGCAGACCTCACTGTTGGTGCCATCTGTTTCAGGGTTTGAATGGAAATCAGGTGCTTGAATTACCGTCCATTCCGGTGTGAATGACCCAAGTTCGTCGGTTGCCGGTTGTATAAACATATTACGAGCAAACAAACTGTGCCACGCGTTTTCTGTAATAATCCTCACGGGTAAACGGTATTTAGGATCTGCGCCGCAATAGCAATCTTGGACAAAGACCTCTTTATCCTTCAAATAACTCATCATGCGATTATGAACGATCGAAAATTTATCGGCTCCGAGTGGCTGATTGACTGGCCCCCACCAAACGTCTTGTTGGATGGAGGGGTCTTCAATCATAAATTTGTCTTTCGGAGAACGGCCAGTGTATTCACCAGTTTTAGTTACGAATGCCCCATCAATGGATAGCACACCTTCTTTTCTGCGCAGGCCTGCTTCATAAAGTTGAGGTGCGGTTTGGTTCCAATACACTGAGCCGGTTGCACTTATCCCGTGATTACTAATACCGAAGTTACTTATAAAAGGTCCAATATTCCCCACAACTCACTCCTGAATTTTTCCCGTCATACTAATTTTTAGAAATTCTAAATTTAATTTTGTGCGTCTATACCTCAAACGTTTTCTTGTTTCAAACATAACCTTACAAGCATGCCACTGCAACTCTCCAACTCAGGAGTATTTAAAGCAAATTATCGCAGTTTTTTTAGATTTATGTGTTGGCTTTTGATTAATACTCGCTTCATGAAGTGCGACAAACCGAATCAAAAAAATTATTATAAAATAAATAGCTAAAAACTAAAATGGATATAATAGTTGCTAAATCAAAATGGAGAAAAAAAAGTCCAATGATGAGATTTTTTTCATTAAGATTTAACGAACGTTTATTTTTTATATATAAATCAAAAAAGGCAACTTTTCCCATTATTGCCCTAATTCTGCTTGATTTAGAGTTTGTATTAAGACTTGAACTAAATTTTGGGAGAAGCAGAATGAATTTGGGGTTTAATGATTATGAAGCTGGAGGAGTTCCTGTGGGGCATAAAATAGCATTGGTTGATGATGATCGAAATATTTTGACATCAGTAACAATGATCCTTGAAGCAGAGGGCTATGAGGTAAAGACATTCACGGATGGGGAGGCGGCGTTTCACGGCCTTTCAGCCCAGCCTGTAGATTTGGCTATCCTCGATATAAAAATGCCTCGACTAGATGGGATTGAACTTTTAAGGCGTCTTCGTAAAAAAAGCGACCTACCTATAATCTTCCTTACTTCCAAAGATGATGAAGTTGATGAAATATTAGGCCTTAGGGTGGGCGCAGATGATTATGTTAAGAAACCATTTTCACAACAATTGCTGCTTCAGAGAATCCGTTCATTATTAAGACGCCATGATCGTTCGGGAGTGCTCCTAGATGGTGCTGATAATGAGCCCCCAATCGTTAGAGGTAACTTAAAATTGGATACTGGTCGACATCTTTGCTCTTGGAAGGGTGATGCTGTAAAACTCACCATAACAGAATTTCTTATCTTAAAAACATTAGCAGCAAGACCCGGTATTTTTAAAAATCGAAATCAATTAATGGATGCGGCATTAGGGGAGGATATTTATGTTAATGATCGCACGATTGACAGCCACATTAAGAGAATTCGTAAAAAATTTAAAGTTGTTGATTCTGATTTTGACCCAATCGAGACTCTTTATGGTGGCGGTTACCGTTACCGAGAAGAGTGATTTGTAAAGTAAATGGAATGGGGTTTCAATAGGGCACGCTCTACGAATTCTGCTGATAAACATAGTAGTTCTCGGTCCTTAGAAAAACATAGGAAAATTAAACGGCGCGGATTCTTCTCACCTTTAACTTCTCGGATTTTGCTAGTTAACGTCCTTGCTCTCGCAATTTTGTTTATTGGGCTTCTTGATCAAGGTCGCTATGAAAAGGACTTGATCGAAACCAAGGTACAATCGTTATTTACCCAAGGAGAAATGATATCGGCTGCTCTAGCTGAGAGTGCCTATGAAACCCGGCTTAATGGCTCCACGGCGTTGGAGCCATCAATTGCCTCACCGATGCTGCGGCGTTTAGTCAAGCGTACTAAGGATAGAACGAGGTTATTTGACGGGAATGGATATTTAATGGCCGATAGCCAAAGTCTTTTAGGCCCTCAGGGTGCCACAGTAATAAAAGTCGTATTACCACCAATTGCAGATAATGATACATTTAGGATTTTTGTAAAATGGTTGGAAATGATTTTTTGGGACCCTGGTCGAAATCTGCCTCTTTATCAGGAGAATTCATACCAGCGAGCCGGAGATTATCGAGAAGTAGAGCGTGCTCTTTTAGGAGAGCCAAGTTCTGAAATTCGTATTAATGAGTCTGGTCGACTTTTAATCAGCGTTGCGGTTCCGGTACAACGTTTTAAAAAAGTTATAGGTGTTGTTTTCATTACACATGATGCCAAGAAAATTGATGAAAAAATTCATGCTTATCTAATATTAATTTTGTCTATTTTTGCGGTAGCACTCTGTGTTACCATTTGTTTATCCTTATATCTAAGTGGTACGATCGCTCGTCCACTGCGTCATTTGGCAACGTCGGCCGACCGCGTTAGAAACACACCGGGTCAAGTCAAAGCATTGCCAAAATTTCAGGGGCGAAATGACGAAATAGGCGATCTTGCCGAGGCTTTGAATGCAATGACTGCCGCGTTATCAGACCGTTTGGACGCTATTGATAGATTTGCTGCTGATGTTTCGCATGAACTAAAAAACCCCTTAACATCTGCACTAAGTGCTGCAGAAACAGCTGCTCGTATTGATGATGCCGAGCAGCAACGAAAGCTAATGGGAATAATCAAAGATGATATAATTCGCTGTGATCGCACAATAACGGAAATCTCGGAAGCGTCACGGCTTGATGCTCAGTTATCCCGCGATGAGAATGAAATAATTGATCTCGGACCACTTTTGAGCACATTAGTTGAAGTATCCCAATCAGGTAGTCCGTTCACAAACCATATTCAATATGTGGAAAATGGAAAGGGGCCATATACTGTTTTGGGAAAAAGGGGACCTATAGAACGGGTATTTAAGAATTTATTTGATAACGCTCTTTCTTTTAGTCCACCCGATGGTGAAGTAAAGGTTGAAATTAGGCGCGATAACGAAAATATTTTTATCACCGTTGAGGATGAAGGGCCGGGAGTACGAGAAGGAAGCCTAGAAAAAATATTCAACAGGTTTTATAGCGAGCGGCCCGAATCAGAACAGTTTGGAACCCATTCTGGACTAGGACTCAGCATGGTGCGGCAGATTATTGCTGCTTATCGTGGTGATATTGTTGTTAAGAATTTAAAAAATTCAAACGGAAAAATTATGGGTGCATGTTTTGTTATTAGTTTGCCAGCTTGTCGAGCATAATTAATGAAATTTGTGCATGCTAGTTGTGTTGCAATAGGTCAATTTGGGATTCTTTTGCGGGGTCCATCCGGCAGTGGCAAGTCAGATCTTGCCCTTAGACTAATTGATGAGGGTGCCATCCTCGTAGCGGACGACCAGGTTTTTCTAGAGAGTATTGACGGGGAATTGTTAGGTAGTAGCCATGATAAAATCGCGGGCAAAATTGAGATCAGGGGTTGCGGTATTTTTGATTTTCCTTTTTTGAAGGCTATTACAATAAAGTTGGTTATTGATTTAGAGAAACGAGGAAATATTCCACGCCAGCCAGAGACTGATTCTTGCAATATTTTTGGACATAGATTGCCACTATATCGGTTGTATGCCTTTGATATTTCTTCCTCTATTAAAATACGCGCCTTGTTGAAAAATCTAGTAAAATAATTGGTATGAATATAAACTTGCTGTAAAATTGCAGAAATGCTGTTACCAGAATATAAAAACACAAAGCCAAATAATATATCTTCTAGGCCCTTAATCTGTATGCCGGAGTTTGTACTTTTAATTACGGGTATCTCGGGAGCTAGCCGTTCAACTTCTTTAAAAATTTTAGAGGATCTCGGTTATGAAGCGGTTGATAATTTACCGCTTAAATTTTTATCGACGCTGGCTTCATCTGTAGATGGTGCGGAACGACCACTTGCTATTGGTATAGATATCCGGACTAGAGGTTTTCAAATTGATAAATTTTTCAGCGCATTAGACAAACAAAAAAAAAGTTCTGGATTCTGTGTTAAAATAATATTTTTAGATTGCGATAATGATGTTTTGCAACGACGTTTTACAGAAACCCGTCGTCGCCATCCCTTGGCTACCGATCGCCCAGTAATGGATGGAATTTTAAAAGAAAGGCAGTCTATATTAGATCTCCGAGCCCGTGCTGATCTTATAATAGATACACCTGAATTATCGTTTAATGGTCTAAAAAAAATACTGTCGGGGCACTTTTCAGTTGGTGAAGAAATTAAATTTTTAATTTCCTTTATTTCTTTTTCTTATCGACGAGGTGTTCCCAGAGAGTCCGATCTTGTTTTTGATACAAGATTTTTAGCTAACCCCTTTTATGAGGATAGATTAAAGAATTTAACGGGTATGGATCAAGAGGTGGCGGATTTTTTGGCGAGAGCTCCTTACTTTGAACCGTTTTGTGATTCATTAAAGGCATTATTGAACCTACTTCTACTTCGCTTTAAAAATGCGGTTAAAAGTTATCTTACAATATCAATTGGTTGCACCAGGGGGGGTCATCGTTCAACATTTGTTTTAGAAGAGCTTGTTAAACGGCTCCAGAAAACTGGAAATCGTGTTGATTTAGGTTACCGTGAGTTGCCCAAGATCGAAAACCAAATTCTGGAGTATAGATAAATAAATGATTGGAATAGTTCTTGTTACCCATGGTCAACTAGCTGAAGAGTTTTTGTATGCTTTGGAGCACATTGTCGGTAAGCAGACCAATATAAAGGCTATTGGTATTCAGGCTGAAGATGATATGGAAAATCGTCGCCGTGATATTTCCCAAGCAATAAAAAATGTCGAAGATGGAGATGGGGTTGTTCTTTTGACGGATATGTTTGGTGGCACGCCATCAAATCTAGCTATTTCTTTAATGTCTGAAAAATCTGTTGAGGTTGTGGCTGGGGTTAACTTACCTATGCTAATTCAGTTGGTGCAATCACGTCAGACACATAAACTAAAGGATGCGGCTTTAGATGCAGCTGATGCTGGTAGAAAGTATATCAGTGTTGCTTCAAAAATACTTAATGATCGAAAAAA
>PBWY01000100.1 GCA_002727395.1 Rhodospirillales bacterium
AGATTAAACCCAGCGTAGTAATGTTGCGGGGGTGTAGCTCAGCTGGTTAGAGCGCTGGCCTGTCACGCCAGAGGTCGCGGGTTCGAGTCCCGTCACTCCCGCCAAATCTTTCAATGACTTAGCTGCCATTGGAGTTTTTGGTGTCAGAAATTAGCGGGACTTTTGTCACCGAATTGCGTCAGTTGATCCTGTATTTCCATCTTTCATAACAGTTGAATGGTTGATGTTTTGCAGCACAAGTAGTTAACCTATGCTACATTTGGTTTATAACTTATATTTCCGGGTTAGTGATTATGAATAAATCCTTGGATAGATTTATAGCAATTGTTGTCATTTGTTTAAATTCAATTTTTTTCAAAGTGTTGCAGCATATTCCTTTTCCTCGAAGTCGAGCCCTATTCTTAGGTCCGAACTTAATGGGTTGGTATATATCAACCAGGACAACGAAAAGGTCAGTTATAGAATTTCCAAAATTACCCCGAATATAATCGAATTTGATAATGGAAGCAGGCTTTACGGAAATTTCATTCATGATGGCGGAAAGCCATACTCTCCCGGTCACTCTAATTTGGAGACATCCCTTCAGGATAAGGAAAATATAAACAGCGGGTTTCTCAATTCCTCTAAAGGAACAGCGATGTCCTACAAGGTCCTAGAGGAATGGAACGATGACTACGGAATGTATTGGAAACTTGATGCAAAGATTCTTGGCCGTACGGTCGTCAATTTAAGTGGTGTCAATTTTGAAGTTGTTAAAGTCCAGGTTCTTGGAGAGTCTATAGAATCAACCATGAGTAGTAGTTGGGCCGAGGAGGGAATAAAATTTAAGGAAACAATCTTAATTGACCCCAGGTTAAAAGTAATCCTTATGCTTGATAGAGTCTGGGAGAGCACCACCTCAAACAGCCCGCCGGAAGTCCAGAAGCTTACCCTTAAAGAGTTTCAGCTTAAGAATGGATCTATCGTCAGCCTTAAGTCCATTTCTGGATCTGGAGTTAAAAAAACACAAGTCGTAGACAGTTCTGCGGCTGTTAGTTCAATCTCAAAACTTGAAGCAGAAAAACGAAAATTTGAAAAGAGAAAGAGACTAGATGCGGAAGAGAAAGAAAAACTTAAGGCGGAAATTCAGAGATTAAAACTTGAAGCAGAAAAACGAATTTTGGTGGAAAGAAGACGGGCGCAAGAGGAAGCAAAAAGAAGGAACGAAGAGATAGCTCGTTCAAAGGCTAGAGTGGAAAGAGGAAAAGAAAAAAAGACGGCTCGCTTGAAAGTGCTGGCTGAGAAGAAACACTATAGAGCTAAGAAAAAATCTGATGGAGCTAACCCTAGTAAGCCACTATCAGAGGCAGATCAGAAAAAGAAAATCAAAAATTATAACAGGGCGGCGGCGCTCCGGATTAATTCTCTGCAGCCTAAACCTGAGTTTTTGGTTAAGGGGATGAGAGCTTATAGAGCAAAGAATTTTAAATTGGCCGCTAAGTTATTTTCGAAAGGGTTTTCTGCAGCAAACGCGGTTTCTTCATATGCTTTGGCGCAAATGATCCTTTCAGGAAAAGGCAAAGCAAGAGAATTGATTTCAAAAGGGCGTTTGAGAGGAGTCCCTAAATGTCGCGTCGCTCTTATAGTTTTGAAGAAGGCGTTAAGATGGAAGAACACATATTCAAAACTAAGTCTTCTAATGGGAAAAATTTACGCCGGCGAAAATATAAAACGATGGGGTAACTGCAAGAGTAAACGCTGGGTCCTTGATTATTATAAAAAGGCTTATTTCCATGCCAAAGATAAAGAAAAGCATTTGGGTGTTATGGCTGAAGCAGCACACCGTTACGCTGACTTTCTTGTAATGAATTATAAAATGACTATTAAAAGATATAAATGGGTTCAGACGTGGTATACGGCAGCGTTTACACATAGAGAATATTTACCAACTGGTAAACAAAAATATGTACAAAGTCAGCTAGTGAAAATTGGTCCTTATATAAAAAAGATGGAGGCCAAGGAAAAACAAAAAGCAGTTGCTAAAAGAAAAGCAAAAAAGAAACAACAAAACCTAGCGAAACGAAATGCTGAAATAAGAGCCCGGATGCTTAAGAACGATGAAAAAGACACCTTTCAGCAGGTAGTTAATTATCTCGCGTCTTCGGACCCGCTTATACGCTCTAACGGTACATATGAGGGTAAAATATTTGATCGAAAAAAATGTATAGCAGGGTTTGCCTTTAAGTCGGGAGGCCATCTTAAGATTTTTTGGGATAATATTGATATAAAATCTATAAAGATTGATTGGATTTTTCGTGCCAACGTCTGGCGGTACTATGTTATATTTACGGGATTGCCCTACGCGGTCGAATTTCAGCCGAATAATACGATACTTCAACTTATGTATCGTGATATGGGGCTTGGGATCGGTCGTTCATCCAGTGTCCAGTTGCCGATCGGTGGCAATCCACCCTACAGCCTCAGGCGAATCAAAAAGTCAATTGAACATCTTTATAAAAAACATTGCAAAGGATCAAAACGTAAAACAGCATTCTAAGCGTTGAGACGTTGGACAGATTGGCTCCCACCTTTTTTTTAACGACATCCAATAGAGCAAAATAAGTACCTTAAAAAAATAAGAGAGAAACTGTTTTATAAATTAAGTATGGTATTCCTATGGATAGGGAAAATGAAACCAAAAACGACGATCAATCGCGAACGGTCGCAGATGCTATCCTGGTAAGACTTCGTGAGGTTGGTGTTCGCTATCTTTTTGCTAATGCAGGTACCGACTTTGCGCCGGTCGTAGAGGCTCTGGCAAAGGTTGATGATACGGCTACGGTCGAGGCGTTACTCGTTCCGCATGAAGCGGTGGCCGTGGCAATGGCTCACGGCTACACGATGATAACCGGTGAACCACAAGCGGTTATGGTGCATGTGAGTGTCGGCACAGCTAATGCGTTATGCGGGCTTATGAACGCAAGCCGATTAGAAATTCCAATGGTTTTTATGGCAGGTCGAACTCCTTTCTCAGAGAGCAGGACTGCGGACCAAGGAAGTAGAACGGTCCACGTTCACTGGGCGCAGGAGATGTTTGATCAGGGTGCCATGGTTAGAGAAATGGTAAAATGGGATTACGAACTACGTGCTGCGGACGAAGTTGATAAAGTGCTTGAAAGGGCCTTAAACATGGCAGAGAGCATGCCCAAGGGGCCAGCTTATTTATCTTTGCCTCGTGAGGTACTGGCTGAATATAGTGAAGGCTCCGCTAATGTTATTTCGCGGGCGTCCCCATCCCCGGTATATCCGGATCCAGCAGCAATCGAAAGCGTGTCGAAGATACTCCTTGCGGCAGAAAATCCCTTGATAATAACCGCTGAAACAGGTCGAGAACCGAAGGCAGTTGATTATTTGGTAAGTCTAGCTGAACAGTTTTCAATTCCTGTTATATCAGCGTTTCCGAGATATCTTAATTTTCCAAGTAATCATTGTATGTTTTTAGACTACTCGGTGGCTCCTCATATCCAATCAGCTGATGTTGTTTTGGTTCTTGATAGCGACGTCCCTTGGATACCAGCCAAAGACGGGAATCCGGTTGACGCCAAAATCATTCATATGGGGACAGACCCTTTATATAGCCGCTATCCCGTAAGGGGATATCCTTGTGATATCGCAATAACTTCACCCTCTTCAATTTCTCTGCCGATGCTTTTAGAATCAATGGGTAAAGGTTATCAAAAATATAGTGATAAAATATCATCTCGTCGTATCCGAATTGAGAAGGCTAGGAAAGTTATAAGGCTTGGGTGGACAGAGATTGAAGAGAGTAGTGAAAATAGTAAGCCTATTAAGCCGTCTTGGTTGGCAAAATGCGTGAGTCAATTGATGGATGACGAAACCATCCTGATTAATGAAATGGGGTTGCCGCTTCAGCACATGTCATTAAATACCCCTGGAAGTTTTTTCTCAACGAGCTCAGTAAGTGGTCTAGGTTGGGGCTTGGGTGCATCTTTGGGCGCGAAACTGGCTTGTCCTGATAAATTTGTAATTGCTGCGATTGGTGATGGGTCCTATTTTTTTGGTAATCCGGCGGCCGCACATTACAGCGCACGAGCTTATGAATTGCCCGTTTTGTTTATTATCCTTGATAATTCCTCTTGGGGGGCGGTGCGGGAGGCTGTACAGGAAATGTATCCAGGGGGAATAGCAGTGCGCTCAAATAAAATGCCGTTGACCACCCTTGAACCGATGGTCGAATATGACAAAATGTGTGCGTCTGTTGGCGGTTATGGGGAAAGAGTGGAGGACCCGTCCGAATTGCCCGGCGCACTAAAACGCGCCAAAAGAATCGTTGAAATTGAGAAACGCCAAGCTCTTTTGCATGTTGTACTTGCTGACCCATAATGAAAAGGACTTTTCGTTAGATGAGAAAACCGTTTTTTTAAACTTCAAACCCAAATTTTATTAAGGCCTACCTAAAAAGTATGGGTTTTCGCCTTTTCTTTAAAATTTCTCACTAAAAATAAATTTATACGCGTTACCATGCTCTATAATTCTGCCTGCGCCGGGCGTTGGAAAATGAGCCGGCATGATAAGGGCTTGAGTTTTTTCATGGGTTGCTAAGAACCTCTTTCGTGTTTCGATCGACTTAATTGGATCAACGCAAAAACAGCTGCTCCAATTTGGTTTTGCACATTGAAGCGGGTGATGCATTATGTCGCCACTCATAACGGCTAAATCAGGACCAGACCTAATATTTACAGAAAGATGTCCGGGTGTGTGTCCAGGGGTCGGTTCCAAACCAACCCAATCGTCTATCTGATAGTTGTCATCAACTAATAATGCCTGATTGAATTTGAAAATTGGTAAGATACTATCTTCGGCATAGGGATCATCTTTGAACTCTCCCGATAGATATTCTTCTTTCCAGAAATCCCATTCGCGTTCTGAAAAAAGATATTTTGCGTTGGGAAATGTTGGTATCCACTTACCGTTAACCAATCTTGTATTCCAGCCGACATGGTCCACGTGTAAGTGTGTGCATAAAACGTAATCAATTTCGTTGGGGTGAATTTTAGCTATTTCAAGATTTTCCAGATAAGGCCAACTATTCATATGATATCGGGTTTTTTGGGGTCTATTCTTGTCGTTTCCTCCGCAGGTGTCGACCAAAATAAGATGACGGGGTGTCCGAATTAGAAATGAATGAAAAGATAATATTAAAAGGCCGGTGTTCGGATCTTGAAGAGTAGGTTGTAACCAGTGTTTGTTGTACTCGATTGTTTCTTTGTCAGCATTCGGAAATAAATCTAATGGGTCCAGAAGGGGACATTCAAATTCAAGGACACGAGTTATTTCAACTTCGCCGACTATCCATTTATTCATTTTTAAACGATATTTTTTAAAAGAAATTAATTTCCGGCTCTGACCTTTTCTTCGTCAAAAATATCTCCCATTTCAGAAGGAATATTTTTTGCGTCTATGTCATTCAGCCACATTTTATGTATTTGTGGCATTTGGTTCTCATATTCAATTTGTGCTCCACCTTCTTCCACCGATTTATCAACGTTGCCGCTCCAAATTTCTTTCTTTGCCCAAGTCATGGGGTAGCGTACGGTCCCAAATTGAAGCGCTAGATATCGAGATGGGGTCTTTCCGGTATTGAAATGTTGATGAAACATCTGCTCGGGTGGTGTCACGACGACCCCATGATCCCAGTCGATGCGGACTATATCGTCCTCTTCACCTTCGTACCAAAGAAGTGAATAACCTTCTCCATCTATTGTAAATACGTTCGTCCCACACATGTGCCGGTGCGCCTTTTTATAGGTGCCGGGAATAATCTGTGAAGTATGACACCCAATTGTACCATCAGACAAAATCCATCTTAAACTAGATGACCCCTTTCCTCGAGATGCCCAGTCTTTAAGCTCAAAATTAGTAATGTCAGCTACGAAGTTAGTTTCCCACTGGTGGCTACCAGGCTGTTTTTCGATCATTTGTCCCTCGCCAGTGAAGTAACCGTTGGGTCCTAGGCGTTCAGGAAAAGTTATAGGATTGTTAAAAATAAATTCTTCATTACGAAATAAGTTAATTAGAAATGAGAAATTATGTACCGTTGCAAATCTCGCCGGCTCTTGTCCTGAGCCATTGAAGTGTTGATATTTCGAATTAACGGGTACAGCGAATAGTGAATTTCGTCCCCACTCAAAGCTGTGTTTTTGTCCATCAGGGGTTTCAATAGTGGTCGACCCATTCCCTTCTATAATATAGATAACTTCTTCGTAAATATGTTGCATCTGGTTCGATTTACCCCCCGGGGGTAATTCAAAGCAAAAAATTGAATTGAAGTCATCTCTTCCCTTCAAAAGACACACGGCGCCATGCATTCCATACCTTTCCCATGGCGCAACATCAATTTTCATTAAATTGATACCAAAATCTTCGTGAACCGGAACCGGTTCATTCTCACACCATTCCAAGAAGTTATCGTGAAGAAAAACTCGCGTTTGGGCGTCAGGGGGGGTGTCTGACATTTCAATCTCCATAGACCTTAAATTCTATACCAATGTACGAAGCAAGCATTGTCTGGTCAATTCAACAGTTGATAGAAATATTTTAGTTATTTTAAACCCAGTAGGGGTTTGATATTGCCACCAATTCCTCGTATAAATCTGTCGAATTTATTTTTTATCGTTATTCATAATGGGTTAAGAGGTCAGATGGATTCTCTTTTGAAAGAATATCTTCCAATTTTGATTTTTTTGGGAATTGCTGTTGGTTTGGCGCTCGCAATGGTGACTGCATCGTATATCGTTGCTCGTCAAAAACCTGACCCTGAAAAAGAGTCACCATATGAATGTGGTTTTGCTCCATTTAATGATGCTCGTCGGCAATTCGATGTACGGTTTTATCTCGTAGCAATTTTGTTCATAATTTTTGACCTTGAGGTGGCTTTTTTATTTCCATGGGCAATATCATTAGGAGCAATAGGAATGTTTGGTTTTTGGTCAATGATGATCTTTCTTGGAATTCTGACAATCGGGTTTGTATATGAGTGGAAAAAAGGTGCTCTGGAATGGGAGTGATTGGTAAGAATAAAGAAACTGAGGCCGTGTTGCAGCGGGTCTCTGACGAAATAACAGATAAAGGTTTTGTTGTAGCCCAATTGGATAAACTCGTTACTTGGGCCCAATCTGGTTCTCTCTGGCCTATGACATTTGGTCTTGCCTGCTGCGCCGTTGAAATGATGCATACGGCTGCGAGTCGGTATGATTTAGATCGTTTCGGAGTGGTATTTCGTCCCAGCCCGAGGCAGTCTGATGTGATGATTGTCGCAGGCACCCTTACGAATAAAATGGCCCCAGCCCTTCGAAAGGTCTATGACCAGATGGCTGAACCCAGATGGGTCATTTCTATGGGTTCATGTGCAAACGGTGGTGGATATTATCATTACTCTTATTCTGTGGTGCGCGGTTGTGATCGTGTTGTACCAGTTGATATTTACGTTCCGGGTTGTCCACCGACTGCAGAGGCTCTTTTATATGGAGTTTTACAACTTCAAAGAAAAATTCAAAGTAAAAGTACTATTGCGCGTTAATCTTTAAACGGCTGATGAATATGAACAAAACCCTCCAAGATTTCGGAGATTATTTAAAGAGTTCGATGGAGAACGCTGTTGTGTCCGTGACACAAGATCGTGGCCAACTGATCGTTACTTGTAAAAAAGATGAAATAGTAAAACTTCTTACATATTTGAGAGATGATCCCAGTTGTTTATTCAAGGTTTTATTGGATGTTTGCGGGGTGGATTATCCAGACAGAGAAAAACGGTTCGAAATAGTTTATCATTTGCAGAGTTTACGCCTTAATCAGCGAATTCGGGTTAAAGTTCTCTGTGGAGAAACTGATATAATTCCCTCGGTTACAGCTGTTTTTAGTTCTGCAAATTGGTATGAGCGCGAAACATGGGACTTGTATGGTGTCATGTTCTCTGAACACCCAGATTTAAGACGTTTACTAACGGATTATGGGTTTGATGGTCATCCGCTGAGAAAAGATTTTCCGCTGACTGGTAATGTCGAAGTTAGATACGATGAAGAACAAAAAAGAGTTGTCTATGAGCCTGTAAAGCTTACCCAGGCTTTTAGAAGCTTTGACTTTATGAGTCCGTGGGAGGGCGCAGACTATATTCTTCCGGGAGATGAAAAAGCTGATAAAGCGATCGAAGGTGATAAATAATGGCTGTCACCGAAATCAAGAACCTTACAATGAATTTTGGTCCCCAACATCCAGCTGCTCATGGGGTGCTTCGGCTTGTCCTAGAGATGGATGGAGAAATCGTTGAGCGTGCAGATCCTCATATTGGGTTGCTTCATCGTGGAACAGAAAAACTTATAGAACACAAAACCTATCTGCAGGCAGTGCCATATTTTGATCGTTTGGATTACGTATCCCCCATGTGTCAGGAGCATGCATTTGCCTTAGCCGTTGAAAGTTTGTTAAACATAACTCCGCCACTTCGTGGCCAATATATCCGCGTACTTTATTCAGAAATTACCCGAATACTAAACCATCTTTTGAATATCTCGGCATTTGCATTGGATGTTGGCGCTATGACCCCACTTCTATGGTGGTTTGAAGAGCGTGAGATTCTTATGGAGTTTTATGAAAGGGTATCCGGAGCGAGGCTTCATTCTGCATATTTTCGGCCAGGCGGTGTGCATCGTGATCTTCCAGAAGGTCTTACCGATGATATTATGTCATTTGTGGAACGTTTTCCGGCCATGATTGACGATGTTGAGAATCTACTTACCGAAAATCGAATTTTTAAACAGCGTACGGTTGATATTGGAATTGCCACCCCGGAACAGGCAATGGATTGGGGCTTCTCCGGTCCCATGTTGCGGGGTTCAGGAATTCCGTGGGACCTTCGGAAATCTGAACCTTACGATGTTTATGATAAGATGGATTTTGATATACCGATTGGAAAGAATGGTGATTGTTTTGACCGCTACCTTTTGCGGCTCGAGGAGATGCGACAATCATTGCGCATCATTCGTCAATGTTTAGATCAGTTGCCTGATGGAGCTGTTCGTTCGGAGGATCCCAAATTGTCGCCGCCTCGGAGAGCTGAAATGAAACAATCAATGGAAGCTCTTATTCATCATTTTAAACTTTACACGGAAGGCTATCATGTCCCGGAAGGTGAAACCTACAAAGCGGTAGAAGCGCCGAAGGGTGAATTTGGTGTTTATCTAGTTTCTGATGGTTCGAACAAACCTTACAGATGTAAAATAAGGGCACCAGGGTTCGCGTTTCTTCAGGCAACGGATTTTCTCGGTAAAGGCTATATGTTGGCCGATGTAGTCGCTATTATCGGTTCTATGGACATAGTATTTGGTGAGATTGATCGATGACTCATCAAATTGAAGAGATCGAAACTTTTTCTTTTGATGACATTCACAAAGCGGAAGCAAAAATAATTGTTTCTCGCTACCCCGAGGGCAGACAGGCGAGCGCGGTATTACCGTTACTCGACTTAGCTCAACGTCAAAATGCTGGCTGGCTCTCAACAGCAGCGATGAACTACGTCGCGGACTTTCTTGAAATGCCCGCAATAAGGGTCTACGAAGTCGCAAGTTTTTATACCATGTATAACCTAAAGCCGGTTGGTAAATATTTTGTTCAGGTTTGCACCACGACCCCTTGCGCCTTGAGGGGCTGTGAGAGGATTCTGGAAACATGCCGCGAAGAGCTGGGAATAGAAGTTGGAGAAACAACTTTAGATAATAAATTTACATTGCAAGAAGTTGAATGCCTTGGAGCGTGTGTGAATGCTCCAATGATGCAAATTGGTGACGATTATTATGAAGACTTAGATCCAGAGAGTACGAAAGCCGTTTTGAATGCTCTTAAGAAAGATGAAGTTCCAAAACCAGGGCCTCAAAGTGAAAGAAATGGTTCTGAGCCTGCGGGAGGATTAACCACCTTAACCAGCAAAACAGGAGCTAAGGTTTAATAATGCTTAAAGACAGTGATCGTATTTTTAACAATCTTTATGGTTTAAATGATTGGCATCTTGCCGGCGCTCGAAAAAGAGGTGACTGGGATGGCACTAGAGAGATCATGGAAAAGGGTAGAGACTGGATCATAGAAGAAGTTAAAACTTCCGGACTCCGTGGTCGTGGAGGTGCTGGTTTTCCGAGTGGTCTTAAATGGTCATTCATGCCAAAGGAGCCGACTGGGCGCCCACATTATCTTGTTGTCAATGCTGATGAAGGTGAACCTGGAACATGTAAAGACCGCGATATGATTAGAAACGATCCCCATAAACTTGTAGAAGGGTGTCTTCTTGCCGGCTTTGGTATGGGAGCAAACGCGGCCTACATTTATATTAGGGGAGAATTTTATAGGGAGGCTGAACACCTACAAACAGCAATTGATGAAGCTTATGAAGAAGGTCTAATAGGAAAAGATGCGTGTGGATCAGGATATGATTTTGATGTTTACGTGCATAGAGGGGCTGGTGCTTATATTTGCGGGGAGGAAATGGCCTTGATAGAGAGTTTGGAAGGCAAGAAGGGCATGCCGCGCCTTAAACCGCCTTTTCCGGCCGCAATGGGTCTTTATGGTTGTCCAACTACTGTTAATAATGTTGAAACAATCGCTGTCACGCCAACAATTTTGCGCAGAGGGTCTGAGTGGTTTTCCTCTCTGGGTAGAGAAAATAATACTGGTACAAAAGTATTTTGTATATCGGGGCATGTTAACAATCCTTGTAACGTCGAAGAGGAAATGGGCATTTCCCTAAAGGACCTTATTGAAAAGCATGCTGGAGGAGTAATTAGTGGGTGGGATAACCTCAAGGCAATTATTCCCGGTGGGGCATCAGTTCCAATGATTCCGAAATCTATATGCGACACTGTCTTAATGGATTTTGACTCACTTAAAGAAGTACGTTCTGGCCTTGGTACGGCAGCGGTGATTGTTATGAATCAATCAGCAGATGTAGTAGCTGCAATAGCTCGGTTATCAAAATTTTATAAACATGAGAGTTGTGGACAGTGTACGCCTTGCCGCGAGGGGACAGGTTGGATGTGGAGGGTTATGGAACGGCTTGTCGTAGGCGATGCAGAGGTTGAAGAAATTGATACCCTGCTCGATGTAGCAAGCCAGGTTGAAGGACATACTATTTGTGCTCTTGGTGATGCCGCAGCTTGGCCTATTCAAGGACTGGTCAGACACTTCCGGTTTGAAATTGAAGAAAGAATAAATTCTAGAAAAGAAAAGGCAGCAGCCTAAGTGGATTTGATAATATGCCAAAACTGACCATTGATGATGTGGAAATCGAGGTGCCTGATGGGGTTACCGTTTTGCAGGCCTGTGAGTTGGCAGGGGTAGAAGTACCAAGATTTTGTTATCATGAACGTCTCTCAGTTGCTGGTAATTGTCGCATGTGTCTCGTTGAAGTTTCACCGGG
>PBWY01000101.1 GCA_002727395.1 Rhodospirillales bacterium
AATGTCTTGCCGTCTTTTTCGTTGATTAGTATTTCCCATAATGGGGGATAGTATGGAGGAGCCTGTCTCTAAATTTGTGTCTATATGGTATTGATGATCGGGTAAAAAAACTCCACAGTCGGCAACACTAACAACTCCTTCGACAGTATCATCGTCATTCATGATTTGAATAACATTGTCTATGTCTTGGCCGGTTCGGATCGGAGAGGTCGGTTGTAAAAGGATTATATTGTCAAAGGTACATTCGGTATTTTTTTCCATAACTTGTACTGAATCTTGTAAGGATAGGACAACAGATGATTCATCCTGAGCCAGATGAGGAGGGCGATCTCTAAAGAAAATGTCGTTACTACGAGCTATTTCTAATATGTCTGGATGGTCAGATGTAACTATGATGTGACTAATCAAAGCGCTGTTTTTGCAGCAAATATAGCATGCTCAATTAAATTTCTAGAACCAACTTGCATTAAATTTTTATCACGAATTCCTTTGCTTCCAGCTCGGGCTGGAATAATTGCTAAATTGGAAGAAATGTTTGACGGCATCACAATAAGAGAGTTTTGCTTATATTGAATTTACATTCTGAGAGGATGGAAGCAATTTTTTCACCAGCAGTACCATCACCATATAAATTGTCCTGGGTTATGTCTGTTCTACTCAATTGCCTTTTAACAGCGGAAATAATATCAGCAGAATCATGGGAACTATCTATAACATTGGAACCACGTTCCCTACCAAATTGCCTAGTGCCTAAATTAACTGCAGGCACTCCCAAGAAAGAACATTCTCTGATTGCTACACTGGAATTTCCTATAATACATGAACTAGATATTGTTAATTTCAGAAAATCTTCAGGAGACATATTTATCACAAAATGGATCTTGGAATGTTCGTGGTGTTCTCTAAAAACCCGTATTTCTTTGGATATACCTGCTGAACCCGCATCTGGGTTAGGCCAGAACCAGAAAGTAGGCATATTTAATTTGGTTATAGCTTCCAAAGTCTCCAAGGTTTGGTTGTTGGATAGGTAATGTTCAGTTGTTATAGGATGTTGCATAACTATTAAGTAATCTTCGGAAGTATTAAAAGTATTACCGACACCACCATACTTTTCAAATGGGTTGAAGTCTAAAGGTGAGTTTGAGTCAATTTGTTTCGCAATATCAATTGAAGGACACCCCGTGACATAGACAGAATCCGGATTTTCTCCCATGGAGATTACGCGTTCATAAGCTTTATTTGTTGATACGAAATGTATATCTGAAAGTTTTGTTATTGCATGTCTTACTTTTTCATCATTTGACCCAGTTACTTCTCCTCCCTGAATGTGAACCACAGGGATATTTAAGTAAGATGCTGCAATTGCGGTAGCAAGGGTTTCATATCTATCCGCGATAGTTACAACTGCGTCAGGTTGCAGTTTGTTAAGTTCTGAAGATAATTCTATGATGGCTAAACCTGTAGATTTAGCAGATGATAGCAGGGTTTCTCCTTCAATCATGTGATATATTTGAGCATCAGGGATGAACCCATCCTCCAGGATAAAATCTATCGCTGAGCCATATTTTGGTAGCAGAGCTGAACCTGAAATTATTAATTGCAGCTCTAAATCAGGATGGGATTGGATAGCATATAAGGCTGATCTTATTCTTGAGTAGCTAGGCCTTGCAGTTATTACTACGCAAATCTTACGTTTCATATTATATTCTCCAATAAATAATTGGCAGCTTCTCTTACAGCTCCGGCTCCTCCTGATTTGGTCAATTTTATGGTTGCAACGTTTAATATTAGGGATTCTGCATCTGAAACTGCAAATGATAAGCCAACGTTTTGCATAATTTCAAAGTCATTAATATCATCACCTACATAGGCGACTTGTTGAGGTTTTATATTGAGTTCGGTACATAGTTGCTTGAGAACTGCTACTTTGTCAGTGATACCACAATACACTAGCTCGATATTGAGCTTGTTTGCTCTGGATCGTACTATGTCTGAGTCTTCCCCTGTGATTAAAGCAATTGTAATATTGTGTTCTTGTAATAAACGTAGACCAACAGCATCTCGGGTATTAAATTTTTTCATGATTTCACCATTAGCAGTGTAATACATTCCACCATCTGTTAGGGTGCCATCTACGTCTGATATAAATAATTTAATTTTAGAAGTTTCAGTCATATCAATCCTTTAGAATAAATCCGAGTTTTGGTAATAAGGGTTGAGTAATTTAAGGAAGTCTTCGGGACTTGTAGTGTGAAATAATTCTATATACGGTTCTGCATGCTCCTTATTAGGCGTCGCATATATTGAGTTAGCTGCGTTTAGTCCTCGTGCTCTATGTTGGTAATTGAAAGAACTGTTTTGAGACTTCCATAGTCCCATAAGTTCAAATTTTTGAGGTTCTGATTCTGTTATATCAATGGCGATATTTGGGGAAATCATAGTGTTAACTTGATAGGACCATATTTCTTTTATGTTTTTAGTATTAATATGTTTTAAACTCTCCCATACTAAGAATGTGGCTCTTCGATGGTCTAAAGGGGACTCCAGGAAATATGGCACGAATATGCATTCTGGGTCAAATGCCGTTATAATGTTTGTGATTTGCTTAATTGCATTATTGATGTCTATAAATGATCCACGAGTAGGTATCCCTAGAAAAACTGGGTCATTATTATTGAGTTTAGCCCACACAGCTTTTGCTTCTTGTTTTCTGACTTCTATCGCATCTAAACGCTCAGTGCCATGCAATTTTGGTGATATCCCATCCATTACATATACTACCTGTACATTGGTATTTGTCTCTAGGGAATTTAGGATAGTTCCCCCACATCCTATGATGTCATCGTCTTGATGGGGAGAAAATATAAGGATATTTGATGCATCAGGTGTGGCTTTGACCGTTATATCGTTAGGTTTGAAGAATGAGTTCGATTCGATAAGATCTTTTACAATATTGAAGTCTCGCTGCTCAGATAAAAATTCTCTGTACAGCTTTGCTCTCAAATAGTACGTGTTCAAGTAATCTTGAGGAAGTAGTAATTTAGCTAATCTGTTTTTAATTTTGTTTAATATTTGCATGCTGATTGTTAAATTGAGTGAAATGGTTTTGCGTCAATAAATTTTTGAAACCAAAGTTCAGTGTTTATCCATTGCCAAACGAAAAATGAATTGTCATGTTCAATATTTTGAAATTGGGTATAAGTGGCTTCAACCATTTTGGGGTCAAACAAGCCACGCGTTTTGAATGACGACGAATTTATAATATCAAGCACCCAGGATTTCAGTTCTTTTTTTAACCAAGGAGTTTGGGGTGTTACGACAGATATTTTGTGTTGTGAGGTTAAAGTTTCAGGTAGTGATTGTTGCGCCATGTGTCTTAGAATGAATTTGCCTTGCCCATTCTGGATTTTTAAATGATTCGGGAGTTTAAAGGCAAATTCTACTATGCGATGATCTAGGAAAGGGACTCGTAATTCTATTACAGACGCCATGGATAGTTTATCGTTCATTCTAAGCACTCTTGGGAGTTTGGTATGGATAAGATCTTGATACAGAATATTGTCTAAATATTTGGTGAAAGGTTTATTAAATCCTGCGAATTGGTTGTCTAATTGGGATATTTCTTTTGAAAGGCATTTGGTTTGTAAGTGTTCTGTTGAATCTTGGTTTTGCGGATGCCAGTCGTTTTTGAGTATGGATTTGATCTCTGCTTTGGTGAAGTCTGACACGGATGCAGGTGGCACTCTTTTTTCTAATTCATTCCAGCCGTGTTCTGTAACTATATCAGCATAATGATAAGCCTGGACATATTTGTATCCAGCAAATAATTCATCGAATCCTTGTCCTTCCATGGAAACTTTATTTTTATTGTTATGAATGGTTTTATGTAGATCGTAGTACGCTAAAGTTGGGATTCCTCCAAAAGGAGCTTCTTGAAACCATAAGAGTTCTTCAGTTAATTTTGGGATAGACGAAGCTTTTGTTATGTGAGTGATATGGTTGAAATTTTCAAGACCTAGTTCAGGGATTAAGTTAGACTCGTTGTAATTAGGATCCTCAAATGCACTAGTAAAAGTAGTCATTGGTTGAGACACATCTAAACTATCAATCAATGTGGCTAAAATCCCAGAATCAAGCCCCCCTGACAAATTCACACTTACAGGTACATCGCTTCTCATATGCAGTTTTATTGAATCTGATACCAAGCATTTCAATTCTTCAGAATAGTCGTTCAAAGAAGAATCAGGGTTTTCTGTGGATTCTTGTAGTTCCCAGTATGGATAGATTTGAATCTGGTTTTGTGTATAAATAAGGTTATGCCCACCGCGCAATACTTGAATATCTTCAAAAAAAGTGTCTTCTGAATGATCATAATACCCCGTGGTCAGGTATGTGGACCATTGTTTCCAATTGGGTTTCAATGGTATGTTGCATGCTAAGAGAGCTTTTATCTCTGAAGCAAAATATAGAGTATTATTATTTAAATGGTAAAAAAATGGTTTGATCCCCAACCTATCTCTGGAACAAAATAGCATATTTTTACGCTCGTCCCAGATTGCAAATGAAAACATGCCTATAAATTTCTCGACACATTTTTCACCCCATTTGATATAAGCGGCCAGTATCACTTCTGTGTCACCAGTAGTTTGGAATGAGTAATCTGTTAGTTGTTGCTTTAATTCTAGATAATTGTAGATTTCCCCATTAAACACGACTGTGATGTTTCCACTGTTATCCGACATCGGGCAGTTAGCTGACTCTGTTAAATCTATGATGCTGAGCCGAGTGTGTCCTAAGCCTATTGTACGGTTGTAATTTATGAAATGACCTTCATTATCAGGTCCCCTGTGGCTTTGAAATTTGGTCATCGAGTAGAGTAAATTAACATCCCAATTTTCTCCAGCTATTCCAGATATACCACACATGATTAATAAGTTTCCATTTCGTGGAGAGTTTTTATTTCGTTCATGTAATCTATGATATATTTCCCAATTTGCTGCCCAGCATGTCCATGATTAACGCCGATTTCATTTTCAAACAGCGCTTTGCGATTTTCCGCATCTGCTTCTGGTTCGTTTAAATACATATTTGTTATTTGAGCAAAGTCTTGAAAAGTTCTAGCTGTGCGTACGGATTGATAACTAAGTATACGTCTCAAATGTGTAAATCTTTCTATGGTGTTAGAAGGTAATCCTTGCTCCCAATTGTACATACTGATATTAATTGTTGGTTTATCGAATATTGCTGATTCCATTATTAAAGTAGAGTATTCTTGTACTAC
>PBWY01000102.1 GCA_002727395.1 Rhodospirillales bacterium
TTAAAACATGGAGTCCATTTTTTCAGTTTCTTTGTTCCGCCAGGAGTTTCCGTTGTTTTATGGCCATTAATGATTCCTATCGAAATTATTTCATATTTATCACGACCAATTAGCCTAGCAGTGCGGTTATTCGCTAATTTAACTGCCGGTCATACAATGTTAAAAGTTTTTGCTGGGTTTGTCGTCAGTTTAGGAGTCGTAGGAGGCCTTTTACCTTTCGCATTCGTTGTAGCGCTTACTGGTTTAGAATTACTTATTGCTTTTCTGCAGGCTTATGTTTTCACAATTTTAACCTGTTTTTACATTAACGATGCCATACATTTACATTAACAAAGATCAAAGAAAGAAAGGAATAATATAATGGAAGCTGCTGCCGCTAAGTTAATTGGTGCTGGTCTTGCCGCGATTGGGGTAATAGGAGCCGGAATAGGGATTGGTAATATATTTGCAGCGTTTATCTCTTCAGTGGCGCGTAATCCTGCTGCTGCCGATAATGTTACCGCTATGACTTGGATCGGTTTTGCTTTGGTTGAGGCTATAGCACTCTACGCCCTAGTAGTGGCTTTACTCCTGCTGTTCGTATTCTGATCTTCGCAAATAGAACAAGCAAATTTGTAATAAAAAGCTTTAATTCATGCCGCAATTAGACCCCAGCACATTTACACCCCAATTATTTTGGTTCGTAATCACATTTGTCCTGTTATATTTGGCCATGTGGAGGATCATTATTCCTAGTATCGGTGAAATCCTACAAAACCGTCAAATACGTATTGACAATGATCTCCAAAAAGCAGAACAACTAAAAAAGGAAGCTGAAATAGTTCGTGAAACATATGAAAAATTAGTTTCGGATGGTCGACAAGCTGCTCAGGATACAATTCGTTCAGCTACTGAAAAAATGCGACTAGAAGTAGCCGAAAAGCATGAAGCATTAACCGAAAAGCTTTTGAGCCAAGCTGAAAAAGCAGAAGAGCATATCAACTCTGCCAAAAATAAGGCTTTAGATGAAATTCAATTAATCGCAGTGGAAATCACGCAAGTTGCGGCTACCCGTTTAATTGGTAAACCAATATCAGAAGTTGAAGCTAAAACAGCTGTTTCATCAGTTCTTGAAAACGGAAAAATTAGTTGATGTCTACTATTCAATCACCAGATTTTTGGGTAGCGATTGGTTTCTTACTCCTGATCGGCCTTATTTTGAAACCAGCTTGGCGCTTCATCAAAGACAGCCTTGATGTCCGTGCAAAAAAAATAGAGGAAAGCTTGAACGAAGCGGCGAGCTTACGCGAAGAAGTTCAACATTTACTCGCTGATTATCAAAGGAAACAACGTGATGCAGCGCGTGAGGTAGATCAAATGCTTGCGGATGCTACGAACGAAGCCGAACGCCTTTGCCAAGTCGAAGCAGAAAAATTAATGCAAAGTTTGCAACGACGTGAGGAGTTAGCAGAGGATAAAATTTCTCAAGCGGAAGCAGATGCCATTCAAGAGGTTCGTAACAAGGCAGTCGAAACTTCTATTTTGGCAACACAACGTATCCTAGAAAAACAACTCGACCAAAAAACGGCAGCTACATTGCTTGACCAATCTATCAAAGAATTACCGACTAAGCTGCATTAAAGATACAATATTGATTTATTTATCTTCGTAAATTTTGGTTCATTTGTTGCCGGTTATATTTTAATTGCTTCGGTGTTAATTGAATTCCAATATAGATTGAATAGTCTTTCGCATCATATTTAGTTGAGATCGGCACTTTTATCTCAACCCTATCTATCAACTTCATGCGGTTTTTATTGCCCTTAAACATGACATTAATTGGAAAAATCTTTTTGCCACTGGGAGAAGGATGAAATTTTGGTATAGCTACAAAATAATCAAAACTGACGGATTGGTTTTTGTTAGCGGGGCCACGGCTAACATCAAAGACTATTCTAAGTGATAAATTTACCCCCGTGCGTTTTTTATTAAATCCACACTGCCCTTTGAAATTAATTATAGAAATATCAGAGATGATATCGATTATATCCATCCCTTTTTTTGAATCAAACACAGTCAAAGTATTTGCGTCTTTAAGCAAAAATATTTTCGGACAAGGCGGCATAGGTTGCCTATTTGAAGAAAAAGAGCCACAACCCATTAACGTTAGAAGACAAATACCAGCTAAGCATGCTCCAAGTGACCCTTGAGAATTGAAAACCCTAAAAAATTTATATTCGGTAAGTTTCACTTTAATTGATAACACCTACAAATCATTATGTGTCCTATCACAGAATGGGTGTGCATTACTATTAACACAAGAACACCATTAATATTCAGATACTCGAGTTACAACAATCACAATGGCCTCATTCTTGTTTGTTACCAGGTTTTTCAAATTCGACTCTTATCATATTGAAGAAAATTAATCCCGAGTTTACATCAGATGAAATTTTTAACTAGTCAGATTCTAGCGGAGGTGTTGAGTTTTCTCAACCAAGGCAACATATTATGATGGTTGTCTTATCGAAAGACTTGGCAGGAATATGTTTAAAAGAAACCTAACGATTCAACTTGCAAGCCCGAGAGGCTTTTGTGCTGGTGTTGACCGAGCAATTTCTATTGTTGAAAAGGCATTAGAAAAATTCGGAAAACCGGTATATGTCCGACACGAAATAGTTCACAATAAATATGTAGTGCAAGAATTATGCGATAAAGGGGCCATCTTTGTTGAACAGTTAGATGAAGTACCGGATGATTCTTTAGTCATTTTTTCTGCGCATGGTGTGCCAAAATCAGTGCCTGCGGCTGCTCAAAAACGAGGTCTAACTTATCTAGATGCCACTTGCCCTCTTGTAACCAAAGTTCACGTTGATGCTGCACGTCATAAAAAGGAGGGCCGCACAGTGCTGTTAATAGGGCATTCTGGTCATCCGGAGGTTGTTGGTACTTTAGGTCAATTCCCAAAAGGCGAAATGCTATTAATTGAAAATATAGGGCAGGCAAAATCTGTGAAAGTCGAAAACCCCGACAATCTTTCCTATGTAACACAAACTACATTATCTTTGGATGATACGGCAGATATTATAAATGTCCTTAAGGAGCGCTTCCCAACTATTGAGTCCCCTAGGACAGAAGATATTTGTTATGCCACAACTAATCGGCAGGCTGCCGTAAAGGCTTTAACTCAAACCTGTGATGCCATTGTTGTAATGGGAGCCGTTAATTCATCAAATTCAAATCGTTTAAAAGAAGTATCACAAGCCTCAGGTTGTTCTAAATCAATCCTTATTGATAGAGCAGAAGAACTTGACATTGGTTGGTTATGTGGAGTGTACACTTTGGGAATAACTGCTGGTGCTTCTGCTCCAGAAATCTTAGTACAGGAATTGATTACAAGGCTAAAAACTAACTTTAATGTAAATATAGAAGAGGTTTTCGTGACATCTGAAGATATTGACTTCAGTTTGCCTCGTGCTCTCATTGACTGAAAACAAAATTTTATTAACTAGACAAATTTAATGGCTGTTTATACCGAAGTTCCAATTAGCGCTCTAGAACAATTCGTTAGAGAATATGATATTGGAAAAATTGTTCACTTGGAAGGTATAGAAGAAGGCGTAGAGAATTCTAACTTTCTTTTAAAAACAAATAGAGACACCTACATCCTGACTATTTATGAAAAACGAGTGGACAGTATGGACCTACCATTTTTTCTTGGCTTAATGGATCATCTTGCGAATAAAGGCTTCCCTTGCCCCACACCCCTTCATGGATTTGACGGCAAGGCTCTGAGGACCTTATGTAACAAACCAGCTGCATTAATTACTTTCGTTACCGGATCTGGACCAAAAATTATCACCCGTGATCACTGTTATTCCGTAGGTAAAATTGCTGGCAAAATACATACAGCAGCGAAAGACTTTAAAATGAGCAGGAATAATACCCTGGATAGGCTAGGGTGGCGAAAACTATTTGAATTAACTAAGGAACATGCCAACGACTTTTATGAAGGTATCGTAGAAGAAATCGAGGACGAATTAAATTTCCTCGATCAAAATTGGCCAAAAACACTACCGGTCGGAATCATTCATGCTGACTTATTTCCTGATAATGTATTTTTTGAGAAGAAAACACTCAGCGGTGTTATTGACTTTTATTTTGCCTGCAATGATTTTATGGCTTACGAAATTGCTACCTGCATAAACGCGTGGTGTTTTGAAAACGATGGTGGTTTAAATTCTGGAAAGGTGTCTAGTCTTCTCGAAGGATATAAATCTATCCGAACACTAGAGGAGGCGGAATTAAAGCACCTTTTACTTCTTGCGCGCGGCAGTGCTTTACGATTTTTATTAACTCGTCTTTATGACTTCCTAAACCATCCTAAAGGTGCGCTTGTCAAACCCAAAGACCCATTGGAATATCTTGAACGGCTTCGATATCATAAAGAATCTGACCAAATTCTATGTTAATATTTTTTTTGGATAGGTTGACTTCATAAGATGAATAAAAAAGCTCGAGTCAACAAAAATTTTCCGTGCGTAAAAATTTTTACGGATGGTGCATGCAGTGGTAACCCTGGCCCCGGTGGATGGGGAGCTATCTTGCGATGGAAAAATGAGGAAAGAGAAATCTGGGGTGGAGAGCCCAATACTACTAATAACCGGATGGAGTTATTAGCAGCTATTAAAGCGCTGGATAAATTGAATTATCCAACACAAGTTTACATTTATACTGATAGTAAATATGTAAAAGAGGGCATAACTAATTGGATAAAATCTTGGAAAAAAAGGAACTGGAAAACAGCATCAAAAAAACCTGTTAAAAATGTGGATCTATGGAAGACATTGGACGAGTTGGATGCCAAACACGATATAACTTGGCACTGGGTAAAAGGACATGCTGGTAATGTTGACAATGAAAGAGCCGATGAATTAGCCCGTCAGGGTATTCGAGAAATCCATGAATAGCGACTCCGACACTAGGTCGCCTGACATAATCACTTTTCCTAGCGTCATCTTTGCAGTGTTTTTGATTATTGGGCTGATAACAGATAGAGCTCTTTCCGATATACTTAACATTAGCGGTTACCCAATTAAGTTTGGATTTAGCTTTATTATACTGGGAGTTATTCTTCTCGCTTGGTCTTGGCTTACCTTTGCAACGGCGAAAACCTGCATAGATATCAGGAAATCGACAAAGCAATTGGTTACTATTGGGCCCTATAAATATTATCGTAATCCAATGTATTTAGCATATGTTTTAATGTATCTAGGAATTTCAATCTTTTTTGGCCACATGGCTACTTTACTTTTACTAATACCCTGTCTGTTTGCCCTTCACTATTTTGCTATCGAAAAAGAAGAAAATTATCTGAAGGCTAGATTTGGGGAACAATACATCACTTATCGTTCAAGGGTGAGACGGTGGTTTTAATTTTGGGCCTGATATCCTCATTGTTTTTTAGCTTTTTTTAGAGCTGATAAAACAGCAGTTTTAGTTAATAGTTCCGGTAAAATAATGCCTTGAGGAGCATTTGGACCAAAAACAATATTAAATGGTATACCATACCGCAGAAATCTGTTTAAAAATGCAGTTATTATTGGATCACTGTTTGTCCAATCGGCTCTCAAGGCAATAACTTTGTTGCGATTTACATAATTACGAATGATTTCCGAGTCTAAAACCAAAACTTTATTAACTTTACAAGTCAAACACCAATCAGCAGTTATATCGATCAAAACAATTCTACCTTCAGCCACTTTTGGTAAAACATTATCTGGATTAAATTTTTTCCAAAATTTTTCTACTACAAATTGAGGCTTTTTCTTATTCTCGTCAATTTCCAATGGGTTAAAAACGACAAGGAACGCGGTAACACTTATAATACCGAAGATCACTTTTCCTGTTATTTTTGATCTGCGCTTTTGAAGTATTAATAAACCGAAAATAATAAATAAAAGTATTGATTTAAATAGGGCAGCTTGGGAACCCATTTGATTATTGATGATGTAAAGCAACCAGACAACCGTAGCTATCAAAGCTAACCCTAATATCTTTCTCAATATGATCATCCATTGACCAGGCTTAGGAAAATAGTGAGCAAGTTTAGGAAAAATTGCGATGATCAAATAAGGTATAGAAAAACCTATGCCTAAAAAGGCAAAAATTACATAAATTTCTAGCGGTCCTCTTGCAAGAGCAAAACCAACTGCCGTTCCTAAAAATGGTGCTGAACACGGTGTAGCGAGGATGGTAGCAAATACACCGGTTATGAAGTTATCTGCCATACTCTGCCGCTGCTTGGCCGGCCCCCAGCTACTAAAAAGAAAGGAAGGCAGTTTAATTTCAAAGATGCCCCACAGATTAGCGGCAAATAGTGTCATCACCACCGCCATGCCACCTAAGAAAATAGGCTGGTGGAATTGAAGGCCCCAACCTACTGTCTGACCAAAAGCTCTTAGTATAACTAATGTTGAGGCTAGCAAGAGAAAAGAGCATATAACTCCAGAAGCTGAGGCCAGAAACCCTTTCCTTATATAATTTAATTCATTGCTGCTATACTTGATGACGGAAAGCATTTTTAATGAAATCACAGGTAAAACGCATGGCATCAAATTTAGAATAAAACCTCCGAGCAACGCTAACACTGCCATATTAAAAATAGTCCAATAAAAAGTATTTGTTGGTTTGGTAACAATTTTGCTCCCATTGATCGGTATTTTTTGCTCTATCGGACCGTTGATATCGCCAATAAATGTCAGCGTGACTTTTTTTCCATTTAGATTATTTAATTTTTTGTTTTCTTTCTCATTTATTGCAGAAATTATACGCACGTGGAATATCACTTTACCGTTTGGCTTTCTTTGTATTAGCTTAGGACTTCCCAATTGAACTCTTGGGGGGGGCTCAACAATAAGGCTGGGTAAACCTAAAATTTTTGTTTCCACACGCAAACTTTGGTTTCCTGGCGGACCAAATAATAAAACTGAGGTATCTGCGGCGTTTCTTGCGCTTGGGCTCTTCGGTACACGTTTTTGAAACTTGTTGATGAGGCTCTCTTCTTTGGAGGAGTTCGCCAGCCCAGGAAGCAAATTCAGTCTTAAATTAGCGACGTAAGGAATACAAATTTTATTACAAGTTAGATAACTAACTTTTGCCCTTATTATTATGCCCCGTTTAGACTCTGAAGAAAGTAAATCTAAAGGAAAAACAACTTCATTTTTATATCCCAGCGTTTCCATACCGAGCACTCTAAATCGAGTCGGAGCGGGCCATTTCATTCTAACTTCTTTAAGATTTTGTGAGCCACTCCAATCAATTCTGGGTGGATAACCGGCGTCGCCCGGCGACCTCCAATAGATTTTCCAGCCGGGTTTCATTTTAAAGTGAAGACCAAGCCTCAGGTCTTGTGAATTTCCTACCGCGTTAGTATTAGAAAGTAGGCGAACCGCCCCTTGTTCCGTAGACCACCAGGGACTAGCAGCAGCATTTAACGCTTCTGCTAGATATAGCGACCCAATAAACACTATAAAAACAGTGAGGGAATGAGGTGATAAAATCTTTTTATTTTTTATCAAAGCAAATTCTTAAAAATTTTATAAATATATAATTACATAGTTATTTTTCTACAAGATATGTATAAAATGTGATGTCCTTTACAAAAACAACAATACTATCTGACTAGACTATGGAATTGTAACGATGGAAAATCCAGATCTTATTAATACTTCTGAATATTTGACGGGTAATCTTTTACTAGCCATGCCGCAGATGCGTGATGAACGGTTTATTCGTTCAGTCATTTTTATTTGTGCGCATACTTCAGACGGTGCAATGGGCCTAGTAATTAACAAGATTGTTGATAGTGTCAGCTTTCCCGAATTACTAGATCAATTGAATATAAGTACTGATTCTGCTGATCAA
>PBWY01000103.1 GCA_002727395.1 Rhodospirillales bacterium
CAATTCTGCGAATGGTCGAAGCAGACACACCGGTTTCTTTTTCTGCTACTTCTGGTGAATACTTTTCCTCTAGATATCTTGCTGCCATTAAACTAAAAGCTGGAACCGCTATCCGGGTATCATCTATTTCAAATGAACCCGTTAAAGCGGGAGAGACACCGGCAAGTCGGGCGTCGGCAATTTGATTTGTACCTGTATCCCAACAAACCGGTTCTCCATCTATGCCACGTGCGAACAGCCCATCATCAGAGCCACCTGGATTCTGTATAACGAGCCAAGGTAAATTGGTGTACCTGACCAGGTAATCAAGATCAATTTTATCTGCCTTTAAGAGTTCGTGGACTAATGCCAGAATGAACTTGCCATCCGTACCCGGACGAATTCCTATCCATTCGTCAGCAATTGCCGAGTATCCTGTTCGTATAGGATTCAATGAAACAAACTTTGCCCCATTCTTCTTGATGGTAGATAAACCTGCCTTAATGGGGTTACTATCGTGATCTTCGGCTACACCAAACATCAGCATATACTTGGTAAGTTCCCAGTCAGGTTCTCCAAATTCCCAAAATGAGCCCCCAATGGTATAAATGCCCCCCGCTGCCATATTTACAGAGCAAAAGCCTCCGTGGGCTGCATGGTTTGGCGTTCCGAACTGGCTAGCCCACCAGCCAGTAAGAGCTTGGCTTTGATCGCGGCCAGTAAAAAAAGCAAGTTTTCTAGGGTCTGATGCTCGAATATCCCCCAGCCACTTGCTAGCAAGTTCTAAAGCTTCTTCCCATTCAATTTCTTCAAACTCTGCTTTACCACGTTCTCCAACCCTTTTAAGTGGTTTGGTAAGGCGAGCCGGAGAGTAATGGTTCATGATGCCCGCTGACCCTTTGGCACATAATACACCTTTGTTTACGGGGTGATCGCTATTACCTTCAATATACCGAATGCCACCATCTTTCATGTGTACCTTAATTCCGCATCGGCAGGCACACATGTAACAGGTTGAATATTTAATTTCATCGGAGACTTTAGGTGAGGTATTAATCTCTTCTATTGGCTCAAAGTAACCGCGTGTCATAAAATAAACCTTTGTTTGCTGGTTAACTTGTTAAAAGAGAATAACGCTATCGTCAAACCCTTGAGAATAGTATTTTGATAACTATCATTGTTTTGTTTAATAGCAACAGAAGTGAAAATTTTTTTAATTAGTGTGAATTAAATTGAGAATATGTCTTTTAAGGTAAAAACATTTTTTGATATTGATACTAACAATGCGACCCATGTTGTGTGCAATGAGCAATCTGAAGATTGTTTGATAATCGACCCTGTTTTAAATTTTAATCTATCTGCTGGAAAATTTTCTTCAGCGGGAGCTGATAAAATTGTTTCTTTCATTGAAGATAATAATCTAAATGTTCAATGGATTCTGGAAACTCACATTCACGCTGACCACGTGACAGCCGCCGCTTATTTGAAACAAAAACTGGGAGGCAAGACAGGTATCAGTAGCAGAGTGTCGGAAGTGCAAAGATATTTTAAATCTTTTTACGACCTGGGCGATGAATTGGCTTGCGACGGCTCCCAATTTGATCATTTATTCGAAGATGGTGAAATTTTTTATTTTGGAGACATGGGGGTAGAGGTAATGCATACGCCAGGTCATACGCCAGCATGTGTAACTTATTACACTGATGGGAAAGCATTTACTGGTGATACATTTTTTATGCCAGATTCCGGAACTGCTCGTTGCGATTTTCCTGGTGGTAATGCCAATGAACTTTATAGGTCACTCCAAAAAATTTTAACTTTTCCGGCTGCAACGCGAATTTTTATCAACCATGACTATGGTTGTAATGGTTCTCGAGATTATTGTTGGGAAACCTCTGTTGGCGAACAGCTCAACTTTAATATCCATTTGGCAGAAAATAAAACGGAGGACCAATTTGTTTCAATGCGGACTGGACGCGATCAAACCTTGCCAATTCCAAGACTTATGTTGTCTGCCATCCAAATAAATATGAGAGGTGGACGTCTTCCCCCACCAGAAAAAAGCGGTAAGTATTTTCTCAAAATTCCGGTCAATCCATTTTAATTTTAGCTAGTTTTTTACTCCCAAAGGTCTTGTAGTTTAATTGGCCAACATTCCCTGCTGACGCCGCAAAATTGGCGCAACAAATGATAGTAATGGGGGAATAATTAGCAGTGTAAGCACGGCTGATAATGCAAGTCCTCCCAAGACTACTGACCCAAGACCACGATAGAGCTCCGACCCCGCCCCAGGCATTACTACTAGAGGTAACATTCCAAAAACACTCGTCAGGGTAGACATAAAAATTGGCCGAATTCTGTTTCTTGTTGCTTCGGCAATTGCTTCATATGCATTCATTGCCTGAACTCTAACGTGATACAAAGTCTGATGTACTAGTAAGATTGCATTATTGACAACTGTACCGACTAAAATAACAAAGCCAAGAAGCGTAAGCATATCTAGGGCCTGAAAAGTATAAATATTCAGGATTGAAAGACCCGCCACACCTCCTGCTGTCGCGAGGGGAACAGAAAACATAATCAATATGGGAAAGACAAAACTCTCAAATAAGATTGCCAATACCAAATAAACTACGGCAACAGCTATTAAAAGGTTCCATAACATTGCATTCCAAGTTTTATTTAACTCGTCAACAGTTCCAGACATTGTCAGACGAACACCCGAAGGCAGACCTTGTTTGACCATTGGTAAAATAACTTTGTCCTTAACTCTCTGAATTGCAGCTTCTAAAGCTATGTTTTCGGGTGGGCGTATCTGCAAGGTAACGGTCCTAATTCTCTCTAAATGTCGAATCTGAGTAGGCCCTTCGGTCACATCTAATTTAGCCAGTGAGGAGGTCGGAAGAATTTGACCAGTCCGTGTTACTACAGGCAAATTTCCAATTCCTTGAGTTGAAGTAATTTCATCTGTTAACCCCCTGAGGGTGAGATCAATGCGCTTGCTACCTCTCGTAACTTCTGTCACACGCAAGCCGTCATTAAAGACGTCAACAGATAATCCCAGATCACGGGCTGTTAAGCCAACATCGGCGAGTCTGAGCAGGTTTGGAGTAAGTCGAACCTCAGGTGCCCCGAGTTCTAACCCAGGCTTAGGTCTTATCCTTGCGGCAGGGAATTCTCGTCTCAGTATTTGAACACCTTCTCGGGCAAGCGAAAGCAACGTTTCAAGGTCTGGGCCTGTAATATCTAAATCTATGATTTCTGAACCACCAAAACCTCTTCCAAATAGGGCTCTTTGTTTGGCAAAACCAAAAGTTCCTGGTTCACTGAAAACGGCTCGGCGCATTATTGGTATAAGCTCTTTTGCTCTCGTAGGGTCGGTAGCCGAAGTCCCCATAAACGTCGATGTGGATCTAGTAACAAACCAGAATCGTTCCATACGAACATCACCGATGTCACATTCTTTTATTTTTGGCGGGAAAATTTCCACTCTTTTATACCATTGGGCACATCGTTTTGGTTTCTCACCTGATTTTGCCCAATAACGACGTGTCATATTCTCAGTCTTAGTTGCCATATCATTGAGGGTTTTCAAATTGTAACCAGGCGGTGGGTTAGCAATAGCTAAGATAAAGTTCTGATTACCGCTGGGTAAGTAACTTAGCTTTGGTAAGAATGCCCAAGTACCAAGCCCCGCAAATCCGCATATACAGATTATAACAAGCGCCCCTAGAGCTCGATTTTGGATAACAATTTTCGTAAAATTAAAAATTAAAACTGAAAAACCAGATGCGAAACTGTCAAGTATTGGAATACGTCTCTTGTTAATCAGGTTTTGTGTATTGTCTCCCAAGAATTTGTTAGCGAGGGCTGGTACTACAGTAATGGAGACTATCAGCGATAGGAGAACCGCGACAGATAAGGCTACAGCAATATCTCTGAATAACTGGCCAACCACTAGATTCATTACCAAAATGGGGGCAAACACAACCACTGTAGTCAGAGCAGAAGCCATAATCGCTCCCCAAACTTCGCCTGCACCTTTAAGCGCCCCGTCTAGCTTTGATTCTCCTCGTTCGCGATGTCGGTAAATATTTTCTAGTACAACAATCGCAGCATCAACAACCATGCCTACTGCAAAGGCAATTCCGGCGAGTGAAATGACATTTATTGAACGGCCTAGAGCTGCTAGAGCTACAAACGAGCCTATTACTGATACTGGTATGGCCAAAGTTACAACAGCGGTGGCACCGAAGGAACGCAAAAATAGAAAGAGAATGATTGCCGCTAGTGATCCACCCAACCAAATATTTTGTGTAACGAGATTGATAGCGTAGTTTATGTACACTGTGTCATCTCTAACCTGATTTATAATTAAACCAGCTTCAGGCATTATTTCACGGTTGAGTTCTTCAACAACTTTCCTGATACCTTTCATTGTTTCAATTACGTTGGCCCCAGTATCGCGAATAGTATTGACGACGATAGCATTTTTGCCGCGATTTCTAATTCGCGCGCTCCTTTTCTTGTGTCCGAATTCTACGCTCGCAACATCGCCGACCCTAACGCGAAATATACGACCGGTGGCAGGGTCAATTTGCGCACGGAGCACAACTTCTTTAACTCGTTTAACGGTATTGAGTTCGCTTTGGGTTCGAACGGTATATTGACGTTTACCTTCATCTACCTCACCAGCGGATAAGTTGATATTGGTTCCACGCAGTGCATTATTTAATTCGGTTATGGTCACACGAAAATGAGCGAGACGTTTTGGGTCCACAATCACTCTAATTTCCGATTCATTTCCTCCATAAACATTTACTAATGCAACACCATTAACCCGTTCTAGCCGATCTCGTACAATGTCATCTACAAAGTCCCCATAAGATCTGATGGGTCGACTGTTCCCCGGACGAGTTTCGACGGTAAACCAAGCTATAGGATTGTCGTCCGTATCTCGTGTTTTCAGAACCGGCTCGTCTGCTTCTTCTGGAAGGCCGGTGACTTGTTGCAGTCGATTGTTAACTAGTAAGATGGATTGGTTACGGTCTGTATTAACGTTGAACTCGAGGGTAATTTGTGACCGCCCCCGACGGGAGCGCGACTCCATTCTTTCTAAGCCCTCAAGACCTTTCAAGCGCTCTTCCTGGGGAATTACTATTTCTTTTTCTACTTCAGCTGGAGAGGCACCAGGCCATTTGGTCTGAATTATAAGAAGAGGCTTACGGACATCTGGTGTTAATTGTATTGGTATTACCTTCAAGGCTAAAAAGCCCATAAGGACAACCATTAAAACAACCGAGAGTACAGCGACCGGTCTTGTAACTGCTAGTTCAATGAATTTCATACACTAAATCCCGTCTCTGGATTCCTTTTTTGTAGCGCGATGATTGTTCCCATACTCTCCGGGTTTGCTGTTTTTCTTTCTTTTCTGTCTCTCCCCGCGACCTTTTTTTGCTTCAGAGCGCTTGCCTCGCCATTTTCCTAGTTTCCGACGTTCACCCGGCTCGGTTATTTTTATTTTTTGACGTGGCCGTAATCTTTCATTACCTCGAATTACCACTTGTTCGCCTGATCTTAGACCTTTCAAAACTTCAAAACGTAGACCAAACGCTTCCCCTAATTTAACTGGTCGCATTTCTGCTCGTAAGCCGCCCCTTGTCTCCTTGGCGACGAATACGACCCGCTTGCCTCTACGCTGTGTAATGGCATCTTTATGCACTGTTAAGGCTTTCTTAGAGGCACCTGAAGGTATGTAAAGGACAACACTTTGGTTTGATGCTATGGTCAGGTTTGGCTTGTTAAAGTCGGGTAAGAAACGAACAATACGTGTTCTTGAAAGAGCGTTTTCTTGGGGTACGATCGCCCGAACAGATGCTTTGAAAGATCGCCCGAATTCGGGCTTTACATCAATAACCTTGCCATTGTTGAGCCCCCCCAAACGATTTGCTGGCACTTCGGCTTCAACTTCAAAAGAATTTTCGTTGAGGATTGTCACAACCGGCGCCCCAAGGTTTACATAATCTCCAACCTCAACAGCTCGACTGATAATAACTCCATTAAAAGGAGCAAAAATTTTAGCATTCGTAAGATTAATATTTGCTAAACGTAAGCGGGCTTTTGCTTGTTCACGTTTAGCCTTAGCTTCAATTAGGGCGCTTTGAGAGCTTTCAACATCACGAAGTTTATCTTGGTATCGGGCCAGAGAGAAAGCAGAAGACTTTCTTAGTCTCTGGAGCCTTTTAAGTTCTTGTTTAGCTAAGGCAAGCTGCACGCCAACAGTTCGGATTTTTGCAGTAAATTCCTTTAGTTCAGCAGATTTTAGATCCCGTTCGGCTATTAAGGCGCTAGAGATCAGTTTAACTATTATATCGCCCTTTTTTACTCTATCGCCAACCCGAACCTCTACCGCTTCTATGGCACCTCTAGTTCGTGCCGCTATTATACCCTTCTGTTGCGCGATAACTCTACCATAGACCTGAACGGTCTCAACGGCGGTTCCTTCAGTGACTTGATCTACTATGACTTTGGCAGGGCCCCTTCTGCCTCGTTTACCTCGTTTCCCCTTATTAAATTTTATTTTCCTATTTCGGGATATAATTGATTTATTTTTAATAGAATCACGTTTGGTGACAGCCTCTTGGTCCAGTTTTTGAGCCTTAACAGAAGATAATAATATTGGCATAAAGAGCAGTGTGACAATTATAAAAGCCCCACTGAAATAAAACATGTTTACAAGCAGCTTAGTCATCGAAAAACGACAATATGATTTATTTTTCCAGGTTTTCATTTGGGCACAAACCCTGAATTAAAATTAAAGAAAGTATAATCTTTGTCTATAAACATAGAAAAGCAGAAACTGTCTACGGCTAAAATATCATCATTTAAAAAACGCATCTTCCTGCCAAATTATTTTACCACCGTATGCTTGAGTAAAAAATGAAGCTATTATTAACTAACTGATACGTAAACGAGATAAAAAATGACCACTTTAATTTTTAGCCATAAAAGCGCGGAAAATCATGATATGGGACATGGACATCCAGAATGTCCAAATCGTATCAAGGCGGTAACACGGGCATTAGAAGCTGATCGTTTCAAGGATCTTGATAAAAGAGAGGCGCCACTGGCTACCATTGAGCAAATATCTAGAATTCACAGTCAAATCTATGTGG
>PBWY01000104.1 GCA_002727395.1 Rhodospirillales bacterium
GCTTCCGTGGCGAGCGGCTAAAGGACAAAAAATACAACCCTATCATGTTTTGCTCAGTGAAATCATGTTGCAGCAAACAACGGTTGCAACAGTCGGACCATATTTTCAGAAATTTGTTCAAAGGTGGCCTAGTATAAGTGATTTGGCGTGCGCCCATTTAGATGAAATACTCCATGGTTGGCAGGGTTTGGGATATTATGCGCGTGCACGTAACCTGCACCTCTGTGCAAAATTGATTTCAGAAGAATTAGGTGGCCAATTTCCTGAAAAAGAAGATGACTTAAAAAACCTACCGGGCATTGGAATTTATACAGCAGCTGCAATTTCGGCCATCGCGTTTGGTAACCCCGCGAATGTAGTTGACGGCAATGTAGAGCGTGTCATGGCTCGCATTCATGCGCTTAAGCAACCTCTGAAATCCATTAAGAGGCAAATTAGGGATTTGTCTGCAAAAATTTCTCCTCCGTCTAGGAGGGAACGACCAGGAGATTTTGCTCAAGCAGTAATGGACTTAGGCGCTACTATTTGCACCCCAAGGAAACCGAAATGTAAAATTTGTCCTTGGCGTTGTCAGTGCAAGGCGTTCCAAAATGGTCTACAGGGCTTAATACCAGCGCGACAGGATAAGAAATCAAAACCTAAAAGATATGGAATCGTATTTTGGGTGAAACATCGAGACGCAGGTATTTTAATGAAAAAGCGTCCAAATAAGGGACTGCTTGGTGGAATGGTGGTAGTGCCATCAACCGAATGGGTAGGAAAGAAATGGTCAACAAAAGATGCCCAAAACACAGCGCCTTTTAAAACAAACTGGAGACCTTTACCTGGGGTTATAAAACACACTTTTACCCATTTTCATTTAGAACTTTCGATTCTGGCTGCAAATGTTTCAAAGATAGGAGATACAGATGACTTTATTTGGATTCGACCAGAGAAAATGCATGAAATCCCATTGCCGACAGTAATGAAGAAAGTAGTACAGCATGCCCTAAAATTATCTTAATCCGAAAATTTATTCTAATTTCTATGAGTTGAAGCAGCACTTCGAGTTTCACTTCTTAAGGCCATTTCGGAGCGAACTCTATCTCTTAATTTATCGATTGCGACAACCTTACCACGGCGCTCGGTATGCCAAAATGTCCAGCCATTACAAGATGGTGCATTTTGTACTTTTGCTCCCACTTGGTGAATTGACCCACGAAAACTTTTAGTTGCAATACTGCCATCAGCATTTACCTTGGCGGTTACTCTTTTTCGAATGTCAAAAAGCTTATCCCCAGCACTAAGCAACCCCTGTTCTACCACACTTCCAAATGGAACGCGCGGTTCTGCGCGCTTGTCGGAAGTTGTAAAAATTGAGACATCTTTTGCATTATCTTCGATTTCCCTAATGCGTGCCTGGGCAATTTCTGCATATTCAATTTCCCGCTCAATCCCTAACCAGTGTCTTCCCAATCTTTTAGCTACAGCACCTGTGGTACCAGTGCCGAAAAAAGGATCTAATACAAGATCTCCGGGATTAGTTGATGCTAAAATTATGCGGTGTAATAGTCCTTCTGGTTTTTGGGTGGGATGGACCTTTTTGCCATTCTGTTTTAAGCGCTCTTTCCCCGCACAGATAGGAAATAGCCAGTCACTGCGCATTTGAATATCGTCGTTTAATGATTTCATTGCCCTGTAGTTAAAGGTAGGTTTGGCCTCTTGGTTTTTAGAACACCAAATCAATGTTTCGTGGGCATTAGTGAAACGTTTGCCCCTAAAATTTGGCATTGGATTAGATTTTCTCCAAATAATATCATTGAGGATCCAAAATCCTAAGTCCTGCAGCGCTGTTCCTACACGGAAAATATTGTGGTAGCTTCCAATAACCCATAGGGATCCATTCGGGCTCAAGATTCGCTGTGCGGCGGCAAGCCAATCTCGTGTAAACTTGTCATAGTGCTTAAAATTAGAAAATTTATCCCAATCTTCTTCGACACCATCGACCCGAGTGTTGTTTGGACGGTGGAGCTCCCCTGCAAGTTGCAGATTATAGGATGGATCCGCGAAAATCATATCGACCGAATTTTCGGGAAGAGAACCCATGCGTTCAATACAGTCCCCTATTAAGATTTTGTTGAGCATTAATTGAGTTTTTGTGACCATGTTTTGCAACATGATTCATGATAGACTCGCCGTCAACTAATTTATTGGATTCAATAGCTTAGAAGATTTTGATGATTACATTTTTTAACTAAATATATGAATTCTCAGGGCTCACGACTCAATATATTGATAATCGGTGCAAATTTTTTCCGGTGATGCGGGGTAATACCAATTTCTTCCAATGCTTTTGAATGCTCCCTGGTTCCATAACCGGAATTACGTTCCCAGCCATAACCAGGATAACGCAAGGAGAGTTTGGCCATAATTCTATCTCGAGTAACTTTAGCAATTATTGAGGCTGCAGCGACTGAAAGAGAAATGGTATCGCCTTTTATAATGGCTTTCGCAGCGCATGGAAGATTGGGGGTTTGATTGCCATCTACCAGTGCAAAGTCTGGTTCTACGGGAAGGGCGTATATCGCCCGCCGCATTGCTTTTAACGTTGCTCCTAGGATGTTGAGCGTTTCTATTTCTGCTGTACAGGCAGCACCTATTCCAATATTTGCAAATGATACTAGTTGGTTAAAGATGCGTTCTCGCCTCGCTTTACTCAGTTTTTTGGAGTCATCAATTTGATTAGCAAGGTCAAAAGTAATTATTTTTGGATCAATTATAACAGCGGCTGCCACTACTGGCCCCGCCCAAGGACCTCGACCCGCCTCATCAATTCCGGCGACTATGCCGCCATTCTGTTTTTCTAATTTAAAATCGGCCAAATTTCGTTTGTCCTATTTCAAAATTATTTCGATTTCTAAAAGGTATCATGAATGCCTGTCTAAAAATTTTTCGGTCATTTTATTTTTAATAAAGCGCGCTTTAATCAGAGTCTTGGTTGTGGAGCGTCGAGCCCACCGGGCTCCTCGCTTTGCAAGTAAACGCTCTCCAACGAATGTAGCATCAAATACTAGTTTGAGAGTAGTTAACCTTCTTTCTGCAATTCTTTGAAGACGTCGAGCAGTTGATAACCAGAAAGGGCTAAGCGCCAGGCTCAAAACGGTTACTGAAATAAGGAGTTTCGCTTCTTCTTGTGTAATTGCTGCTATTGCGATCGCCGATGCCGCCAATAAAAAAGAAAATTCGCCTAATTGAGAAATTATAACGCCCGACAAAAAAGCCCGCTGCCAAGTTTCTCCTAATAATTTGAAAATAAAGATATTGAGCGCACTTTTGAATAAGGTCACAATTAGGAATAGGAGAAAAACCAAGCCTAAATTCTCCCAAACAAAATTTAGGTCGAGTAACAGTCCTATAGAGAGGAAAAAAATCATCAGCATAACACTCTGAATTGGTCTTACTACTGCTAACAGTGGTTCTCGTTCCGCACTATTCCCAATGGCTAGGCCGGCTAAAAAAGCACCATATGCTGGCGAAAGGCCTATTGCTCCCATAATTGCACTTGCTCCAAAACAGTAGACGAGACCTGCCAGAGGAGATAAATCCACGTGACCGATAATAATTTTATAGAATGGTAAATGTTGCCGTCCTTGCTGCAACAGAAGGCGAACCAAAGCGAATAATAATAATCCAGAAATCAATACCTGTGTAGCGGCTGCTAAGTCAAAACCATTTGACCCAAGATTTTCGACGATTAAAAGCATTGGCAAAAAAGCTAAGTCCTGAGCAATCAGAACGGCTATAGTAATTCGACCAACACGAGCTCTGAGGGCTCCAAGTTCTTCAAGCAATTTAACGGCGACGGCCGTTGATGAAAGGGCAACGACAAATCCGAGAAGTATTGCAGCAGAAAGCGATATTCCAAGTAAAAAAGAAGCTATTAACATGACCATAAGGCTGGCAATTGTTTGCATTGCGACGGCGGGTAAAGCAAGCCGCCATGTGTATTTTAGAGTTCTTACACTTAGTTCCATTCCAATAATAAAGAGAAGCATTAAAACGCCAATTTCAGCGAAGCTAGTCACTAACCCTTCACTTTTAACTACTTCAAATCCCGTTGGACCTAAAAGAACTCCCGCTAATAGATATCCAACAAGTGGTGGTTGCTTAAAATGTGCAAAAACCATACCACAAGCCAGTGCTGTTATGACCACATAGGCAAGACCAGAGAGATTGGTTACATGTTCCATTAATAAAAAAAGGTAGCATGTATGGCCGAGTCGCACTTAATTAAGAAATTTTTTGCCATTCAGAAAAAACTTAACTGTTCGTCATTATGTATCGGGTCAGCGAATTGACTTGTATAAAGTACTGCATCGGTGCAGTTAAAACGGAATTTTTTGGACTCTAAATTGAAACGATTTTGTATTATGGTGGTATATTTCCCAGTTCCCGTCATGGGTTGACCAAAAGCAGATTGATAGGCTTTGCCACCATGAGTGCTAGTCAATAGATTCTTGTCTAATAGGTTTATGGGTTTTGAGCCATTCTCTAAAAAGGTCAGCAACCTCATGAGGTAACCTAATTAAATTATAGGAAATCATTTTTGCACCAGCATTACGGCTTGCTTCCATGATATTCTCGAGTTCGCGATCGTTTGGAGCAGGAATGACAGGGGCAATCATGGTGCTACATGGAATCCTGGCGTCGCCTAAAGCCTTAATAGTAGCTAGCCGCTTCATGGGGGTGAGCGCTCTTGGTTCTAACTTGTTTGCGAGAGGGTGAATGAGTTTCATGATTGAGAGACATAGTTTTACCAATCTTTTTTCCGCCATTTTTCTTAAAATATAGAGCTCGCTTGTAATTAGTGATGACTTGGTGACAACACTTACCGGATATTTAAATTCATAAAGTACCTCAAGAATACTTCTGGTAAGGCGAAGTCGTTTTTCTGCGGGTTGGTAGGGGGCTGTGTTGGTGTCCATAAAATTTGTGCGGCAGGCATAGGACTTTTCGGTTAAATTTTTTTAGAAGTTTCGCCGCTTCCGGTTTATAAAAAAGTTTTGTCTCAAAATCTAATCCGGACGATAAACCCATAAATGCATGTGTTGGACGAGAAAAACAATAGATACAACCATGTTCGTAGCCGCGGTATGGATTCATGGGTCGATCAAAAGAAATATCCGGGAATGTATTATAAACGATGATGGTCTTAGATTTATCTTTTGTTGAAGTAGTCTTAATATTTGTGTGAGATTTAAATTCTTTGTGGCCAAGCTAGACATTATCGGTGAAATTCCGGGTTTTTTTATAACGCCAGTCCTATTGGACGTGGAACCGTGACCCTTTAGGTTTGGACCTAACCCATGTTTATTGAGGAAATTTTCTGGTTGATTATCGTTGAAAATTGCTAGTTTATTCATTGTAATTCCTTATACAATTCAAATAAGAACAAAGAAAGAACATTAACTGATAAATACGGGTTGTTATGTTAAGTGTTATTATCCCTACATTAGATGAAGGCGAACGCATAATTCCGACATTAGGCTCACTTAAGGGTTTAGTAGACGAAATTATAGTGAGTGATGGTGGGTCCAATGACGATACTGTGGCAATGTCTAAAAGTTTTGGGGCAAGAGTAGTGCGTTCAGTGCGGGGTCGTGGTGTACAACTTAAAATAGGAGCAGAGGAAGCAAAAGGTGAATGGCTGTTGTTCCTGCATGCGGACACTGTTCTCAGCGATGGTTGGTTCGAAGAAACTAAGGAGTTTATGTCAAAGGGATTACAAAAAGCTGCTGTATTTCAGTTCGTGCTAGACGACACAAGGCAAGTGGCGAGGATCTTGGAAAAAGGAGTGTCATTGAGAAATAAAATCTTTTCATTACCTTATGGTGATCAGGGTCTTTTGATAAGTCAGTTACTATACAAGGAACTAGGTGGCTTTAAATCAATTCCTGTATTTGAAGATGTTGATATTGTAAGGCGGATAGGGCGAAGGCGTTTAGTATTTTTAAAAAACTTCGCGAAAACATCAGCTGCTCGTTATACAAATTATAGAATTTATTATCAGTCATTTAGGAACCTGATTTTACTGTTAAATTATTTTCTGGGTGTTTCACCTCAACTTTTAGCGCGATTTTACAAATGACTTGTTCCCCTGTTCTAATCATTTTTATGCGTGCTCCCTTTTTGGGTCGCGTAAAGAAAAGACTAGCGGCAGGCATTGGTCAGATAGAAGCAAGAAATTTTTATCTGAAAACTTCAACGGACTTAATTAAAAAAGTTTCTAGTAGCCCTTTTTGGACAACCATTTTATGTGTTACCCCCGATGCTGCCTCTTTAAAAGGAAGGTTTTGGAAAAGAATTCCTGTTAGACTTCCCCAGGGACCTGGTAACCTTGGGCAAAGAATGGAGAGAGTGTCACTTAAATTTCCAAATAACCCGGTTTTAATTATTGGTAGTGATATTCCTGATATTTCTAATCGAATTATTAAAAACGCATTTAAGGCAGTTCGACGACATGACCTAGTTTTTGGACCCTCCCCAGATGGTGGGTACTGGTTAGTCGGTGCACGGGCAGGTTTATTGGTTAGGGGTCTTTTTGATAACGTTAGGTGGTCGACGGCATTTGCTCTTAGTGACACGCTCAATAACATTGGCATGAAAAAAGTGGTGTTTGTCGATACGCTAAATGATATAGATTCGGTTGAAGATTTCGTTAGATGGTCGACTTAATTTTCTCGAAGTCGCGGTATAAGTTCAGCAAA
>PBWY01000105.1 GCA_002727395.1 Rhodospirillales bacterium
CGAAATAAATAAGATGAAATTTTATTATAAGTATGAGACATTATATTTCAACGGATCAAAGTCTTTAGTCTTATTAAAAAAATGCTGAATTCTAATTTTCTTTCCCATAATCCCAAATGCTGGGTTCTAACCGATGGTAAAGCGGGTATGGAGAGCCAGTGTATCGCTCTTGCTGACACCCTCGGATTAAAACCCACACTCAAAAGAGTCTCCATCCGATCACCTTGGGCTTTTTTGCCCCCGCACCTATGGATTTTCCCGTTGAAAGCACTCAGTGTAAAAAGCGATAAACTTGAACCGCCATGGCCAGATATTTTGATTGCAACAGGCACTAAAACCGTTGCCTTAGCTCTTTCCATCAAAACCATTAACCCGGCCACTTTTCTAATCCAGATCCAAAACCCTACTATGTCTATAAGTAAATTTGATATCGTAATTGCTCCAAAGCATGATTGCCTTTCCGCTTCGAATGTAGTGAGTACATTAGGTGCCTTAAATAGTATCAACAAAAGAAAACTAAACGACGCCTTCACGGAGTTTGCATCGGACTACCTCGGCCTTCCAAAACCTTTAATAGGTGTACTAATTGGGGGCAATAACAAGAATTTCCATTTGACCCAGAAGAGAACGGAAAACTTTGCTATGATGTTACGAGAGGCCGTTAACAATATCGGGGGCAGTCTTGCTATAACGCCTTCCCGCCGAACAAGTGAAAACAGTTTGAAAATCATCAAAAATACTTTGAGTGATATACCAAAATTTATATGGAATGGGTCCGGCAAAAACCCATACCTTGGTATACTTGCCCATGCCGATTATTTCATAGTCACTGGTGACTCGGTGAATATGGTTTCTGAAGCGATTGCTACCGGGAAACCCGTTCATGTTTTTAAAGATTTTGGGGGTTCCAAGAAGTTTGATCGTTTTCATAACTCACTCGAAAAACTCGGAGTTACTCGACCGTTTTCTGGAAGAATTGAAAAGTGGGAGTATGAAATAATTGATGAAATGACTCTTGTGGCCGATGCAGTTAAAAAAGCATGGAATTTTTCCAAGAATTGAAATATGACAGCAACACTACTAAAAAAGTAATCATGATAAGCTTTGATATATAGGATTTCCAAATGTCGGCGCTCGACCTTGATAGTTTTAATGCAACGCCGCTACAAAAAGACCCTTTTGATTTTATAATAGTCCCCTCTTTTATAAAATCAAATTTTGTCCCATTGATCGACCGCGACTACCCTCAAATCAAAAAAGCGGGCAGTTTTCCATTGCAGGAACTTCAATTTGGTGATGCATTTCAATCACTTATCTCCGAACTCGAGGGCCCCAAAGTTCGGATGGCTTTTGAACAAAAATTTAATATTGACCTAGAACATCGACCGACCATGATTACAGCTCGAGGGCATTGCCAAGCAAAAGATGGTAGGATACACAACGATAGTAAAACTAAAATTATAACAGCGCTTTTTTATATGAATACGGGATGGGACCAAGACGGCGGGCGTTTGAGAGTTTTGCATTCACCGGATTCCCTAGAGGATTACGCTGCAGAGGTGCCCCCTATTTCAGGAACTTTGCTAGCGTTTAGACGAAATAACAGATCTTACCATGGCCACAAAACCTATATCGGAGAGCGCCGTGTTCTACAAATGAATTGGGTATGTGATAAAAAGGTGATTAAACGTGAGAGAAGGCGACATCGTATTTCCGCTTGGGTGAAATCTATCCTTCCCAACTCTTAATGTATAGAACTAATAATTATGGCTTTAACTATAGAAACATACAGCAACATAGAAGGGGGGAACTCATTTTATAAGGCAATTAGTCACCCTCACACTGCGCAAAAAATGTCTAACCTGATTGGGCACCTCAAAGAAGCTGGTTCAGTTGCTATTTATGATCCACTCAACGTCTATTCCGGATTTGCAGAATTTTATAATTTATCAGAAATCAATATTACAGATGCCTTTGTACGAGACACGAAAAAAATTGGCAGTTATCTAGCTGGGTGCAGAGCTAAACCGATTACTGATTTACCGCACTCCTCACCAAACACACTCTTCATATCAACCTTTGATTCAAGAAAATTTAAAGAACAAATTAAACACTTAATTGCATCTAATCTGGAAATTGTGAGTTTTGACGACTGTCGATTAGAAGATAGTTTATTAACTAATAAATCAAGATATCTAGATAACCAAAACTTTGCTACAAATTTTGCCTTTTTCCGAGATGAAGGTGGTGCTCGTACACGCCTCTCCACAGCAAATTACTGGTCTGGTTATGGCGCCAAAAAGGTTGAAATGAATCTCACATTATTTGGAGAGGATGGCAGCGTTTTAGCGGACTGGCGACAACCACTGAACGACGGCGATACCGGGGTGATTATCGACAGTCGAGAAATCCGAAATAAATTTTCACTCAGTGATTTTATTGGCCAATTATTCATCCATGTAACCGGTATCGCAGGTCACGATATCGTAAAATACGCATTAGATACTTGGGACAGTTCAGTGCCAGAATTATCATGCACTCATGACGCTAACGCTTGGCCCTCAGATTTATACGCGGGGTTACCCGCCCCACAGGAAGGGGAGCAGGTTTGCCTGTGGGTGCAAAACTCTCACCCCAATCCCATCCCTTCGGGTCAAATTGGCATTAATTTGATGGGAGATGATAAAATAATAAAGGTCAATAAATCTATTCCAGGGTTCGGGACAGAAAAATTAATGGTAAATAAACTACTTCCTGAGGCTAGTTGGCCACAACAAATCGAAGTTCAGGCTGGCAAATATTTTGTCAGGCCACGCTACGAGATTACTTCACCAACAAATACGAGACGTATTGCGCATGTTAATGTTGAACGGAATGATCTGAAAGTTGATCCAGAAATCCCCCGAATAGGACAACAAATGGGAAAAGGGTATATTTTGCCGGCCCCAATATTACCCATTAAAGATTGGACGAGCTCATTACTTCCGTCGCCAATGGCAACATGCCAAAACAAACTATCTATTGTGGCTTTAATATATGATGCTTCTGGTCAAGAAATAATTCGATACAGCTTCGGAAAATTAAACCGTAATCACCAAACTGTTTTGGAAATAAACGATTGTGTCAAAAGTGAAGACCTCCTTCCCGTCGATTACGGACACGTAGAGCTGACCTATGACTTTACAAATGAAGGAGATACAGATGGCTGGCTTCATGGTATTTTTCGATATAAAAATCTGAAGTCAAACCACATTGCTGATACCAGTTTTGGAGCCCACATTTATAATACCTTGTTAACCTATCGTAATGAGCCTCAATCCTATAATGGGCCGCCTCCAGGGCTTTCCACTCGACTTTTCCTGCGACTGGGCCATTCACCGCATGATACTATTTGTCATTTAATTTACCCCGCGTCTACTCCATGGCATCCTCGATCGGAGACTTTTCTTACGTTAGTTGCTCCTAATGGGTCTAAAATAGCCCGAGAAAAAATTCAAATACCATGTGGAGGATCCATATATCTGCAATATCATAGTCTTTTTACTTCTGAACAAAGAGAGAAAGCGGGGGATGGAGCCTATATTATTGTAAGAGATTCTACATGCCGGCTTTTTGGATACCATGGACTGCTAGCAGAAAATGGTGCATTTAGTTTAGACCACATGTTTGGATTCTAGGGTTGTAAAGATTATGACAAAGGAATTTCGTACGCCTGTATTAATTATAGGTTCTGGACCAGCCGGATACACGGCAGCAATTTATACCGCACGCGCGAATCTGAACCCTCACCTTGTGACAGGAATGGATACTGGTGGGCAAATGACTATAACAACCGATGTCGAGAATTACCCTGGTTTTGCCGAAGTTATTCAGGGCCCATGGCTCATGGAAGAAATGCAAGGTCAGGCCTCTACGGTCGGAACACAAATTCATACTGACCTGATCACAGAAGTTGACTTCACTACCAAACCATTTAGGTGCATAGCTGATTCCGGGGATATTTATATTTCTGAAACTGTTATTATTTCGACGGGAGCGCAAGCTCGTTGGTTGGGTCTTCCCTCTGAAGAAAAATTCATGGGATTTGGAGTTTCCGCTTGTGCAACTTGCGATGGTTTTTTTTACAGGAACAAAGAAGTAGCTGTTATTGGGGGAGGAAATACTGCAGTAGAAGAAGCACTTTATTTAACTAACCACGCAACAAAGGTAACCCTCATCCATCGAAGAAACGAGTTGCGAGCTGAGAAGATTTTACAAGAACGTTTATTTGCTCATAAAAAAATTGACGTGCTTTGGGATACAGTAGCGGCGGATATTATTGGTAACGAAAGCCCTTTGGGGGTAACAGGTTTAAAACTTAGAAATATTAAGACAAAAGAAAATTTTAACCTAAAAGTAGATGGCGTTTTCGTTGCAATTGGGCATGATCCAGCGACAAAACTTTTTACTGGGCACCTTGAAATGGATGAAGAAGGCTATATCATAACGGCTCCAGACAGCACGAAGACAAGTATTCCTGGAATCTTTGCCGCGGGTGATGTTCAGGATAAAATATATAGACAAGCAGTTACAGCGGCTGGCACCGGATGCATGGCCGCCCTTGAAGCTGAACATTACCTCGCTAATAATAGTCTAAAATAGAATTTTTAAGAGATACGGGACCTGTTTGATCAAATCATCAAGAGGAGACGAGGGATATGGACTGGGATAAGCTAAGAATATTCCATGCTGTGTCGGAAGCAGGCAGTTTCACTCATGCAGGTGACAGATTAAACCTAACCCAATCCTCCGTAAGTCGTCAGATAAGCGGACTAGAAGAAGAGCTTGGTGTTCCCCTATTTCACCGTCACGCCCGCGGTTTGAAATTGACTGAGCAAGGTGAAACCCTCTACAGGGCAGCCCAAGAAATTGCCGGAAAATTAACCACTGCTGAATCTTTGATGACCGAGTCAATGGAGAGGCCGCGTGGCCCCTTAAGGATAACTACAACAGTAGCGTTCGGCTCTATGTGGTTAACGGAACGGCTGAAGGATTTCTTGGAGATGTATCCAGAAATAGAAGTATCATTGATACTTCGTGAAGATGAACTAAATCTTAGTATGCGCCAGGCCGATGTCGCAATAAGACTAGCACTCCCACAGCAACCTGACCTAATTCAGCGTCACTTATTTGATTTACGCCATGGCGCTTTTGCCGCACCCGCATATTTGGAACAATACGGCATGCCGCATTCCCTTGATGATCTCGAGGTACACCGATTGATCGCTTATGATGAAACTTACCATCCTCCGTTTACCAATATAAACTGGCTTCTAGATGCGGGACTGGATGATAATTTTCAAAGAAAACCTGTTATACGCGTAAACAATCTTTACGCGATGTATAGAGCAGCTGCAAATGCGATGGGCATCGCTTCTTTACCGGATTATATGGTAAGCTTAACTAGTGGTCTCATTCCAGTTTTACCAAAATACAAGGGGCCCGTTCATCGGGCATATTTTGTTTATCCTGAAGAATTGCGACATTCAAGACGAGTGGCAGTATTTCGTGACTTTTTATTACGCCGTATTGGCGAAGATAGAAAATAACTCCTTGTTTTTATTACAAAATATATATAGCTATGCATGATATGCATAGCTGGGTTGCTTATTTAATTATAGCCTGAAAATACAAAACATTTTATGTAAGCGCAGTCGTTACCAATGTTTAATTATAAATGTTTGTAACTGCTTTTTTTCTGACAATATTCGTTGGTGAATACGTTGGAAATTTTATCCGGATGCAATATTCGGGTCAGGGTCTTCGGATCCTTCGTCAATAGACGTAAAGCCTCCCTGTTACCTTGCCGGGCGTTCGCGCCCGGCATTTTTTTTACAAAATAAACCTGCCGAATGAAAACGTAGACGAATTGAATATAAAATCGTAAAATACTTAGCTTTAAAAATAATAAATATCAGGCCAACATAATGATTAATGTAACTCCAGTTTCCGATGTTATGGGTGCGGAAATCACTGAGATAAACTTAGAAAATCCGATAAAAGAGGATTTAAAGGTAGTGTTACAGAAAGCCTTGCTCAAATATCAGGTGTTGGTAATTAGGGAACAAAATTTAACACCTGATTTACAGGTTAAATTCTCGAGTATTTGGGGTAAATTAGAAACACCGTCCAATATTGAATATACAACAAAAGAATCTTCCAAAGTAATGATACTTTCAAACGAAATAAACCCAGATGGCTCTGCTGTTGGGGTGGTGGATGGAGGAGATTTTTGGCATTCCGACTCTTCACATATTGAAATACCATCCATGGTAACAATTCTTCAATCTATCAAGAACCCTGAGAAAGGCGGCGATACAGAGTTTTGTAATATGGTTGCCGTTTATAATTCTTTGCCCGAATCTTTAAAAGTTAAGATCGAGAATCTCTATGGTATTCACCATGTCAGTAAGTTAAATAATAAAAGGGTTACAATTTCACCCGGCCGGCCGGGAGCAAAAGATTTTTATGAAGCCCAAGCTAAAACTCGACCAGCAGTGCTCCAACCACTTGTTTTAAAACACCCGGAGACTGGTCAGAAATCTCTATATTGTTCTCCGCGTTTTACAATTGGGATAGAGGGTATGACCGAGAATGAGGCGGATCCAATTCTTGAAAAATTATTCGCACCCATTACTGACCGCAAAAGACCCTACCATTACCGGCATAAATATAAGAATAACGACCTTGTTTTATGGGATAACCGATGCGTATGCCATCGCGCAGTAGGAGGATATGGACTACCGGATATTAGACGAATGCACCGAACTGTCATCGCCGGTACCGACGCTTATAATTTACAACAAACCTCATCTTCTCAGTAGTATAAACTTTCCCCCTTTAAACCACGATAGAGACCGGAGACTTGTTCCTCATAGCCATTATAAATTAATGTTTTTATTCTTTTACCTCCGCCCCCAAGCACGCGTTCAGTTTCTTGTGACCATCGAGCATGAGGCACCTTTGGATTCACATTAGCCCAAAAACCATACTCTTCGCTCTGCACTGTTTCCCAGAAACTCACCGGGCGTTTATCCGTAAAACTAAAACGAACAATAGATTTAATTGATTTAAATCCGTACTTCCACGGCACCACTAATCGAAGTGGGGCACCCATCTGTTTGGGAAGCGGTTTCCCGTAAGCCCCAACCCCAATCAGCGTTAACTCGTTAGCAGCCTCACCGATCGTCAAACCCTCTCTATATGGCCAAGGATACCAAAATTGTTTTTGCCCCTTTGCAATAACGGGATTCATAAATGTTTCCATGACAACATATTTTGCTTTTTTTAGTGGCCGAGA
>PBWY01000106.1 GCA_002727395.1 Rhodospirillales bacterium
GACCTGATGACACTTGAACGTCCAGTCGATAAAGAGACAAACCGTCTTAAATCTTCAATCCCTATTGAAAGTGTTCGAACTGCAGGCGATTTTCTAAGAAGAACCGCCTCAGAGGGTGGTTGGCGAGTACTAGTTATAGACAGTGCTGATGAGCTGAATTTAAACGCCGCTAATGCTCTCCTTAAAATATTGGAGGAACCACCAGATAAAGCATTGATATTACTTGTTTCTCACGCACCCGGCCAATTACTTCCCACTATTCATTCGCGTTGTTGCAAAATTAAAATGGCTCCTTTAAACGGCAATGACTTCAAGGCAGTAATAAGTGAGCTTAAAACAGATATTAGTGAAGAGGATATAGACGTTTTAGAACAACTATCCGAAGGATGTCCTGGCAGAGCGCTTCAGTTATCCAATGAAAATGGATTAGCACTATATACAGAGCTTGTTTTGTTAATTAGATACCTTCCTGATATTAACTCAACAGCATTGCATAAATTTGGAGATCAGCTAGCACGTCAAGGAGCCGAGAAACATTTTTATCTAGTTGTGGAATTACTTGCCTGGTGGATCAGTCGATTAGCGCGCATGACTGCCAAAGGAAAAGCAATTCCGGATATCCTTCCCGAAGAAGAAGGGTGCGCTTCAAGACTTGCTAATCAAACAAGGGTTGATCACTGGTTAGAGGTGTGGGAGAAGATCAATGTCTTGGCCCGCCAAACAAACCAATTAAATTTAGATCGAAAACATGTATTAATAAACATATTTGAAGCTCTTAAAGGTGCCGCAAGAGGATGAAATCACTCTAGATATGAGAGTAAATGGTATGACCGGCGATAAGAAGTATTATATTACATCTCCGATATATTATGTTAATGACGTTCCTCATATCGGACATGCTTACACAACATTGGCCTGCGATGTAATCGCCCGGTTTAAGAGACTAGATGGGTTTGAAGTTCACTTTTTGACTGGGACCGATGAGCATGGTCAAAAAGTTGAAAAATCCGCCTCAGCAGCCGGCATACATCCTCAAGAATTTACCGATCGTGTCTCCAAAAATTTTCAAGACTTAGCTGTCTCTATGAATTTTTCGAATGATGACTTTATACGTACAACGGAGAAACGTCACATTATTGCAGCGCAAGCTATTTGGAAAAAATTGAAGGACAACGGACATATTTACCTTGGAAGTTATGAAGGGTGGTATGCAGTTAGAGATGAGGCGTTTTACGATGAGAGCGAACTTACCGAATTGGAAGGAGGGGGGAAGGTAGCCCCTTCTGGAGCCGAGGTGGAGTGGGTCGAGGAGCCAAGCTATTTTTTTAATTTATCAGAATGGCAGGAACCGTTACTAAATTTCTATCAAGAAAATCCGGATTTCATTGCGCCTAAATCACGTAGAAATGAGGTAATTAGCTTTGTAAAAGGTGGCTTACGCGATCTTTCAATTTCGCGTACCAGTTTCAAATGGGGTGTGCCAGTCCCCGATGATACAGATCATATAATGTATGTTTGGTTAGATGCCTTAACAAACTATATAACTGCTGTAGGATATCCTGTTGAGGATAAATCTTTTTCTAAATGGTGGCCTGCTAATCTTCATATGGTTGGAAAAGATATCTTGCGTTTTCATGCGGTGTATTGGCCAGCATTTTTAATGGGTGCAGGTATGGATATTCATAAACGGGTGTTTGCACATGGCTGGTGGACTAATGAAGGTAAAAAGATATCCAAGTCCGTTGGAAATATAATAGAACCTAATGAAATCATTGAAACATATGGTTTGGATCAGGTTAGATATTTTTTGTTGAGAGAAGTACCTTTCGGTAATGACGGTGACTTTTCGAGAAGGGCCATGATGAATCGTATAAATGGAGATCTCGCCAACGACTTGGGCAATCTGTGTCAGCGGGTGTTATCTATGGTAAACAAAAACTGTGGCGGCAAAATTCCCAACTACGAAGAAGAAACTATCCGAGATTTTCCAGTTTTTCAGACACTGAAGGAAGCCTATTCTCTCCTTCCAAAGATCCGTGAAAAAATTGATAAGCAAGCTTTCCACGAAGCACTAGAAGAAGTCTGGCGGATTATAAGAAATGCCAATCAGACAATTGATGAGGCTGCACCATGGTCACTGAAAAAAACCAACCCTCAAGGGATGGAAAATGTACTTTATACATTAATGGAAGTTATTCGACTTTTTGCTATTATTTTACAACCATTTATGCCTGATGCATCTTCAAAAATTCTTGACCAACTCTCAGTCGATTTAGAAAACAGAAATTTTTCTTTTATTGGACCTCCACCCAACCTTGATCTATTAAGTGAATTTGCACTAAAACCTGATACTATTTTACCAAAGCCAGAGGGCGTATTTCCAAGATTTTTAGAGTCATCAAAACAATGATTAAATCATAGACCTTGAAACTATAACTTCTTATACTTAACCTCTTGCAATAAAAAATTAATAATTTTACTTAAACTAAATTTTAGTAACAGACATGGGGAGACTGTCATAGATGTTTAAAAGTAGTCATATTGCTCTCACTGCTGCCATATTAACCGGCTTAGTCGTTTCTACTGCGGCAAAAGCAGATATCGCAGAATTTTATAAGGGCAAAACAATAACTATTGCAATTCCATATGGTCCCGGTGGCACTTATGACAAATATGGTTCAACTTTCGCGAATCATTTGGGAAAGCATATTCCTGGAAACCCCAATGTAATTGTGCAGCACCGACCTGGGGCAGGTGGCGCAAAAGCAATGAACTATACATATAACGCTGCCCCTAAAAATGGGACATTTGGAATGGTTCCATTGGATGCAGCTGTCGTAAATCAACTATTGAGACCCGACCGCATGAGGTACGATGCAAGTAAATTTCAGTGGCTCGGCTCATCAAACCAAACAAATTCTGTGATGGTGGTTAGATCAGATAGTGGAGTAAAAAAATGGCAAGACTTAAGAAAAGTTAACATTATTGGCGCCGGTAGTGGAAAATTTAACTCAGGATATATGAATCCCAAATTAATGTCGGTTTTGTTAGGGTTCAAAATGCGATACATATCAGGATATAAAGGGTCGTCCCGTTCGATACTTGCGATCGAACAAGGGGAGGCTCAGATGTCTAGCTTTAATTGGTTAACCTGGGACTCCAAAGTTCCCCATTGGTTTAAAGGGAAACGTCCATTTGCTCGAGCAATCCTACAAAATGGCGTCGATAAGGACCCTGCGTTACCAGATATACCTATGTTAGCCGACTTAGTAAAAGAATCTGAGAAGCCTTTAGTGGCCTTTATAGCATCTATGGGTCCAATCGGACGTGGCGTTACAATGCCCCCTGGAGTCTCTAAAGCTAGGATTACTGCTTTGAGAAAAGCTTACGATAAAATGAATGCCGACCCTGCGTTTGAAGCAGAGCTCAAGAAAAGGCGCCTGCGTCTAATTGCAAGTTCCGGAGAAAAAATTCAGTCAATTGTAAACAAAGCTTTAAAAGCTTCATCACCCGCAGTTATTAAGGAAGTTCGGAAGTTAATTTTCGGTAAATAAACCTAGTTTTAATATTAAGTTAAAAAGGTCGCCAAACGGCGACCTTTTTTATAATCTAGTTCAGAAATTATTGGTCGCAAATAAATTAAACCAACAAGAGAGCAGGAATTTTTTATGCTGGTAGATAGTCACTGTCATCTTGATTTTGATAACTTTGATGAAGATCGGGATGAAACAATCCAAAGAGCCTTTGAAAACAATGTTAAGTTGCTCGTTACGATCTGCACGCATTACAGCAAATTTAAGCAAGTTTTATCAGTCGCGGCTAAAGACCCGAGAATTTTCTGCTCTGTTGGGACTCACCCGCATCATGTTGAAGAAGAAGTCGAAGTAACTGTGGAGAATTTAACCCAAGCCGCTGAAAACCCGAAAGTTATCGGGATAGGGGAGACCGGATTAGATTTTTATTATCAACATAGCTCACGTAAAGAACAGGAAAAGAGTTTTCGAACCCATATCGAAGCATCAAGAATTACGCAATTACCTTTGATAGTTCACAGCCGAGATGCCGACCAGGATATGATCAGAATTCTCACAGAAGAAACAACAAGGGGAACCTTTCCGTGCGTATTGCATTGTTTTTCAAGCGGCAAGATATTGGCTGAAATAGCCATAGAATTAGGATTTTATCTATCATTATCAGGAATATTAACTTTTAAAAACGCTGAGGAACTCCGATGCATTATTAGAAACATACCTTTGGATAAACTCCTTTTAGAAACTGATTCCCCCTTTCTTGCGCCTGTACCCAAACGTGGTAAGAGAAATGAGCCTTCATTTATTATATACACAGCCCAAAAGGGAGCAGATATAAAAGAGCTAAATTTAAATACATTTATTAAAACCACTACTGACAACTTCTTTAGGTTATTTTCTAAGGCTTATGCTTTAGAAAATTAGAAATTATGAAAATAACTGTACTTGGATGTGGTCCTTCGAGCGGTGTACCGACAATCACAGGGGATTGGGGGGTTTGCAATCCTAACAATCCAAAAAATCGCCGTCGCCGTCCTTCTATTCTAATTGAAGAAGATGGATATAATTTACTTATTGATACATCTCCTGACCTTCATGCCCAATTAATAGATGCAAAATGCAAAAAAATTGATGCTGTACTTTACACTCACGAACATGCAGATCATGTAATGGGAATAGATGATTTACGCGGTATCCAAAGAAAAATGAAAAAAAAAATTGATGTTTTTGCAGAAAAACAGGTTTTAAAAAATCTAAAAACAAGATTTAGCTACCTTTTTGACGGAACCAAAAATAATAATGATTTATATAGACCCATACTAATACCAAATGAAATCACTGAAGATGAATGGAGTTTGGGACCATTTAAAATCAAAACATTGCTCCAGGATCATGGTATTTGCACCACTCTAGGCTTTCATTTTGGAAACTTTGCCTATTCAACCGACGTCGTAAAACTTTCTAAAGAGGTATTGCAACACTTGAGCGGCTTGGATTGCTGGATTGTGGACTGTTTGCGTGACGGCGACAAACACCCAACACACGCTAATTTAAAGCAAACACTCGCTTGGATAGATTTCGTAAAACCGAAAAAAACTTACTTAACACATATGAATTTTCAGACAGATTATGATACCTTGAAAGAAAAATTACCCAAGGGGATTGAACCAGCTTATGATAATTTAGTGATTAACCTTTCCTAATATTTTTTGTTTTTTACATAATATATATTATGCGACATTTTTTATTAATTCCCTCTTTATATATTTTTAACAACAACTTATTGCTTTTTCTTTATAAAAAACATGAATAGTATATCTGACTTTCATCCCATAACGGCTCTAATACAATTAATCAAAACGCTTCGGGACAAAGAAAACGGTTGTCCTTGGGATAAAAAACAAAACTTTGAAACAATCGCACCTTATACCATAGAAGAAGCCTATGAAGTACTAGATGCTATCACTTCAAAAGACCATAAAGCACTAAAAGCCGAATTAGGTGATCTACTATTTCAAATTGTGTTTCAGTCCGAATTGGCTTCTGAAGAAAATTTATTTGAATTCAATGATGTCGTGGTCGGCATAACTAAAAAAATGATAGAACGTCATCCCCATATATTTAAAAAAGAAGACATCCAGCCAGAAGTTATTGAGAAAACATGGGAAAAGATAAAAACAGAAGAAAGAAGGCATAATCACGACTATAAGTCATCATTGGACGGGATCGCCAAAGCCCTACCCGCCCTATTAAGAGCCCAAAAAATTCAAAACCGATCTGCAAACCACGGATTTGACTGGAACAATGCGGAACCAGTATTTGACAAGGTACTAGAGGAACTGGATGAAATTCGTATCGAAGTCAAAAATAGAAATCAAGAGGGAATTAAAGAAGAAATAGGGGATTTATTATTTACGTGTGTAAATTTGGCACGGCATTTGGGGGTAGATTCAGAAAATGCTCTTCGAAGTGCAAATGAAAAGTTTGTTAAGAGATTTCAGTTAATGGAAGAAAAATTGAAAACTTTAGACAAAACCTTTAGGGATTTCAAAGAAAAAGAAATGGAAACACTCTGGTCCCAAACAAAAAATAATTAAATATTTAAAACAGATAACAACTTTTTCTCTACACAGTTATATAAAAACTCATTACTAGTTACCAATAAACCATATTCTGGGGTTACTGTTAATTTATAATCTCCACCACCTAGTTCTCTACTGATCCCTCCTGCCTCCCTTATCACGATGTAACCAGCAGCATGGTCCCAAGGTTTAACCCGACGAAAATGTCCAAAATCCATTTCCCGACTAGCAATTTTAATATATTCAAGACCGCAACATCCAACGTTATAAATACCTTTAAAAAGACCTTTAATTGCCTCATCCTTCCTGAGTTGTCCACCAAGGGAGCCAGTCAAAGAATTCAACTTAGATTTTAATTTACTGGTCATGAGCGCCTTGCCCCCTTCCCACGTCCCCTGACCCTTCAACGCCCAAATTTGTCTTCTCAACTCTGGAGCATACAACCAGCCACCTATAATTTCACTATTTTGATAGAGACTCACAAGCATTGTATAATTAACATTGCCGGAGATGTAGTTGTTGGTTCCATCGACGGCGTCTATGATCCATACCGGTGAAGCCTGATCTAAACGATTCAAAATTCTAATATTGTCTTCTGTCTCTTCTTCGCCAATAGTCACCGACCCTGGCAGGAAATCTTTAAGGTATGTTTTTAAAAACTCCTCCGCCTTGATATCTATTTCCGTTACCAAACTGTTATCTTTTTTTCGTTTTATTTGTTCTTTAGAAAGTTTTCCAAAATAGGGCTGCACTATTTTTTGAGCGCATTCATTTAAAATTTCATTTACACTATTTGGGTCTATTTCCGTCATTTAATTTTCCCATATTTGGGAAAGCGCTGATAAAATCTGCCAAGATTAGCTGACTGAAGTCCTACTCTGAGAAAGATTTCTTCTTCACTGTCCTCTCTACTAATTATTTCACCATTCCGATATAGCCACGCAATTATATCACCTTCTGCTACCGATAATTTAAGTTCTATAACGTCCTGAAATAAATTTAATTTATTTTCAATTAATTCTAAAAGATCATCACACCCCTCACCTGTTTTGGCTGAGATATAAATCGATTCTTTATCGATGTGGTTAATTTTAACTTTTTGCTTTTCGCAAATTAAATCAATTTTATTTTTTACTTCAACAATACTTTTCAAACGACCTTCCGCCACACCTAATTCTCCAAGAACCGCAAATACATCCTCCTTTTGAGCTTTACTATCGGAGTGCGAAATATCACGAACATGTAGTATCAAATCAGCCTCCAGTACTTCTTCAAGCGTTGCTTTAAAGGAAGCAACAAGTGTCGTGGGCAATGAAGAAACAAAACCAACAGTGTCTGACAAGATTATTTTTTTTCTGGAAGCCGGAAGGGTTATGGCTCTCATGGTTGGATCGAGGGTCGCAAAAAGCTGATCAACCGCTTCGACCTTTGCACCTGAAAGTAGATTAAATAAAGTCGACTTACCGGCGTTAGTATATCCAACTAAAGCGACCACTGGAAAAGGTATTTTGTTTCTCGCTCTCCGATGGAGAGACCGTGTTTGAGTAACCTTTGACAATTCTTTTTTTAGACGTGAAATCCGAGTGTCAATCTGTCGTCTGTCGGATTCGATTTGAGTTTCACCGGGGCCACCCAAGAAACCGAAGCCACCCCTCTGACGTTCTAAATGTGTCCAACTGCGCACCAGCCGACTTCGTTGATATGAAAGGTGGGCCAGCTCTACTTGCAGTTTACCCTCCCTTGTACGAGCTCTCTTTCCAAATATTTCTAAAATTAAACCTGTTCGATCAACGACTTTACAGGACCATTGAATTTCTAAATTACGCTGTTGTATAGGCGTTAGAGGAGTATCTATAAAAACAATGGAAATACATTCTCTTTCTATCAAATGCTTGTAGGTCTTTACCGAACCCAAGCCAAAAAATGTTGCTGGCCGAATTCTATTTATTGATTGGATATCGCTAAAAACAACATCTAATTTAATAGCCTGAGCAAGTCCAACTGCTTCCCCTAGACATTCCTCTGGCAAACGTAACCCATTTCCCTTTTTTTTGTCGTATGGATGTAGAACTAAAGCCCTTTCAAGCCCTAACAAATCAAACACCTAACATAGGTTATAGATCTTCGTTAAGCGGACCGCCAACCTCGGCATTTTCATCATCCCATAGTTGCACGGGAGAAGAAGGCATAATTGTTGAGATCGCGTGCTTGTAAACAAGCTGCGAATGCCCATCACGCCTCAAAAGGATGCAAAAATTATCAAACCAAGTCACAATACCCTGCAACTTCACGCCATTAACAAGAAATACAGTTACAGGAGATTTGTTTTTTCGTAAGTTGTTTAAAAAGACGTCCTGCAAATTTTCTTTTTTTTCTTTCATTATTTTTTCTTTCTTTAATGGCTAAAATAGCCGTTTTGAATTCTATTATTATAAACTATCCCGGATTAACTTTGAGTATCTTCTTTATGTCTGAATTACCAGTAAAAGTGTTACCTTAACTCATTAAAAAAATTTTTAAGTTTATCACAATTCATCAAGTGAATTTTCGGCATGCATTGACCAAATTCTTCAACCAGTGGTGCATTTTTATTAATTAATATCGGAAAACACCCTGAATTATATGCACATTCCATATCTATTTTAGTATCTCCCACAAACCAAACTCTCTGACCAAGGTCAATGCCACTTCCTTTAACAGCCAATTGTACCGGCTTTATGGATGGTTTATCTTCCTCGGCATCCATAGCACCAATTATTTTTCCAAAATATTGGCTCCAACCTAAATGATTGGCCTCTCGTCTCAAATTCTCACCAGACTTATTACTCACTACCCCCAAATAAACACCTTTTTTCTTCATAGATATTAATAGCTTCTCTGCTCCAGGAAGCACTTCTAATCTTTTCAAATGAATCTTTTTGAAACGCATGTAGAAAATATCACGCGCTGTTTTCCATTTATCTCCAAAGAGTCCAGGAAAAGATTCGCGTAATGAAAGTCTTACATTATTTTTACTATCTTCGAGCGACCACAAGGGATATCCCATTTTTTTTAAAGTAAAATTCATCGCATCATGAATGACAGGCCAAGTATCTACCAATGTATTGTCCCAATCAAAGAGGACTCCAACTGGTCGTTTTAAATTAATCGACATCTTTGCCTCAATGTTCAAAAATATACTCTTTATATATCGCCAATAATTTTTGAGAAATATTACCCGCCTTCCCATTCCCTATTTTAACACCATCTATTTCGATTACTGGCATCACAAGAGAGGTGGTACTGGTTAAAAACGCTTCCTTCGCTTTCTGAGCCTCTTTGAGGGTGAAACCTTTCTGCTTAACATTTAAATTATTTTTTAAAGCTAAATCAATAATTCGCATTCTAGTAATACCACCTAATATTTCAGGTCCCAAAGGACGAGTTACTAGTTGATTGTCATGGTTTACTATCCAGGCATTGGTTGATGCTCCCTCTGTAATCTGTGACTTTTCATCCACCATCCACGTTTCATATGCGCCTTTATCAATCGCAAACTGTTTATTTAAAACATTCGGAAGAAGTGAGACCGATTTGATATCTCTTCGTGACCAACGATTTTCTTTTATTGTTACAACTTTGGCACCGAATTGATGTTTATTTTGGTAGAAAAAATCATTGTGCGCCGCGGTTACTATTAATGAAGGCTTGGTACTTTTAGACGGGAATTCATGGACCCTTTGTGCAACCCCACGAGTTATTTGCAAATATATAATACCATTTTTTAAGTAATTACGTTTAAGGACAGTTTTTAGAATCAGACTCAAAACACGCTTGTTACAAGGCCAGTCGATATTCAAACAAGATAAGGAATAACTTAAACGATCAAGGTGTGCCTCAAGGTCTATCAAGTGAGAATTAATAACAGCAATAACTTCATAGACACCGTCAGAAAATTGATAACCCCTATCATCAATATGAACCAAGGCTTTATTTTTTAAAACATAACGACCATTCACATATGCAATCTGAGGCATGGGACTAAATCAGAAAAATTCTAAACGGACTGCAAACAAATTTTCTATCGCCTTAATTGATTCAGCTGCTGCGAAAAGAACTACCTTGTCGTTAACCCTCAAAACTGTATCGGCTCTTGGTATAATTACATCTTTTTCTCTTACTATAGCGCCAAACAAAACTCCATCTGGTAAATCTGCTTCTCTGATGCGTTTACCATTCAACCCAGACATTTCTAAAATTTCGGCCTCAATTACTTCACCAAAACCATCAACTAGGGAGTGTACAGCCTTAATACGACCACGTCTTACATGCTGTAAAATGGTAGATACAGTAATTTCCCTTGGGTTAACGACGACATCAATACCAAGTGAAGTAATAAGTGGCGAATATGTAGCATTATTAACTAATGTTATTGCTCTTTCGGTTCCGAATCTCTTTGCTAATAAAGAAGCTAAAATATTTGTTTCATCATCGTTGGTAACAGCAATAATTGCCTCGCTCTCATTTACACCGGCTTCATCTAAAATCTCCGGATCAATGACATCACCATTAATGACCACTGTGTCTTCCAATAAATCAGCGACGTGATGCGCACGATCACTCTCCGTTTCTATAATTCGAGCAGATACTCCCTTGTGTTCAGCCTCTATTATTTCGCCAAGAAATGTACCCACATGACCGCCTCCGGCAATAATAATCCGGCGAGCCATTCTTTCCTCATGACCAAAAACAGACATGGCCCTTTTAATATGTTGTGTGTCAGCAACGAAGTAGACATTATCACCCTCGAGTAATTGGTCGTCAGCCGAAGGTACTAGCCCAACACCGTCACGATATATCGCAACAACAACAATGTTGAGATCCGGAAATACGCCGGTTAATTGACGCAGGGGCGTATTAATAACAGGGCAATCCGAATTACATCTCACGCCCATCATTTTAACTAGTCCATCAACAAAGGAGATTGATTCAAAAGAACCTGGGACCTGAAGTCTTCTCGAAATCGTTTTCGCAATTTCCATTTCTGGTGAAATAATGACGTCAATCGGCATGTGGTCTCGACTAAAGAGGTCTGCCCAAATAGGATCCCTATAACTTTGATCTCTAATTCTTGCAATTTTAGTCGGCACATTGAATAAGGAATGGGCCACTTGACATGCTACCATATTGACTTCGTCCGCATACGTGACGGCAATAATCATATCAGCGTCAGCTGCACCTGCTCTTTCAAGAACATCGGGATGTGAACCGAAACCGACAAAAGCTTGCACGTCTAAAGCGTCACCGACTCTGCGCACCAATTCCGGAGACTGATCGATTACAACCACGTCATTTTGTTCTGCGGACAATTGTTTAGCAATATGAAATCCAACCTGCCCAGCGCCACTTACAATAACTTTCATAGGTTTTACATCATCTAATTTTCATTAAAGGGTTTTATTCGTTGGGTTTTCTTTCTCAAAAATTCCAAGAGATTTTAGTTTTCTATGCAACGCAGATCTCTCCATACCGATAAATTCTGCTGTTTTAGAGACATTTCCACCAAATCTTGAAACTTGGGCTTTTAAATATTGCCTTTCAAATACTTCGCGCGCTTCTCTAATAGAGAGACCCATAACTTCTCCACCCTCATCCCAGCGTATAGAAACCGGAGTTTCGGATCCTATTTCTGGCGGGAGGGACTCAGTGGAAATCATTTTTTCTGTTGTTTCGTTTGCCATAATTAAAATCCAGTCGACAATATTACGCAACTGCCGAACGTTTCCGGGCCAATCATAACTTTGCAGGCATACCAACGCCTCTTTCGAGATCTTTTTCTTTGCTATACCGTTGGAACGAGATGCAATGTCCATAAAGTGCTCAAATAGAACAGGTATATCTTCCGGTCTGGTCCTCAAAGCCGGAACAGGTAACGGAACTACGCAAAGGCGATAATATAAATCTTCCCTAAATTTTCCACTTGTTATTTCTTTTTTTAAATCTCGATTAGAGCTAGCAATCACCCGGATGTTAACCTCAATAGGATCAATTCCGCCCACTCTCTGAAACCGTTGTTCTTGTAAAACTCTTACAATTTTACCTTGTGTTTCTAATGGCATATCAGCGACTTCATCCAAAAACAGTGTTCCGCCATTGGCTTTTTCAAATATTCCAGTTATTAATTTTTGATCAACTCCGCCCTCTGAACCAAAAAGTTCCAATTCCATTCTTTCGGGGATCATGGTTGCACAGTTTAAAACGATAAGGGGAGAGTCCTTTCTGTTGGAGGTAGAATGAATCAGACGAGCAATTACTTCCTTTCCTACTCCAGCCTCCCCAGTAATTAAAACGCGGCTATCTGTGGGTGCAACCCGTTCAATAATATTTTGAATCTGTGTGATACTTGATGAAACTCCAACTAGGGGAACAACACCATCAACTTTTCGCCTTAAATCTTCGTTTTCACGACGCAAACGTGCAGAATCCATTGCCCTTTCCGCCATAATAATTAATCTATCGGCTTCAAATGGTTTCTCTATAAAATCATAAGCACCTAATTTTATAGTATTTACTGCGGTCTCTATATCGGCGTGTCCGCTGATCATAATTACGGGAATGGTCGGATAATCGTTTTTTAAAAATTTCAACAATTCTATTCCATCAAATTCACTACCTTGCAACCAAATGTCTAAGACAATCAATTCGGGAACGTTATTTGCTAAATATTTAATCACAAATTCACTATTTTGGGCTTCTTCGCAAAGATACCCTTCGTCCCGAAATATTTCAGCAATCAAATGCCGAATATCTTCCTCATCATCAATCACAAGGATACTGGAAGGCATTTTCTCATCTAACATATAAAAATTTTAAAAAAATCCGATTTTCCCATAACGTTAACAATCCTCTAGGGTATTTGTCATAACTAATTGAACAACAGCTCCACCATTTTGGTTATTCCTTAAAGTTAATTCACCATCATGGTCTTCAATAATTTTACTGACAATCGCTAAACCCAACCCAGTTCCCTTTTCTCTATTAGTTACATATGGTTCGGTTAGTCTATGAATATTTCCATCTTCAGGTAGTCCCTTACCATTGTCTATTATTTTAATAATTATTTTATTACCCTCAGAAAATATTAAAATATCGACCGACCCCGTATACTCATTGTTAACATTGGATTCTTTAAATTCATAAATAGACTCCACAGAATTTTGTAACAAATTAGTAAGTGCGCGACCCAATTGTCCTGCATCACACAGAATATAATGATTTTTATTTTCAAAATTATCATTAAATTTAATATCCCGGTGAGCGGTTTCGAATAAAATTAGTGAATTTCGGCAAATTTCAACAAGATTTTCATGTTTCATTATTGGAGCCGGCATTCGTGCAAAATCAGAAAATTCGTCAACCAAACGACCAATACCGGCAACCTGACGAATGATTGTATCGGTACAATTCAAAAATATTGTTTTATCGCTCTTGATTTCTGATTGATATTTCCGTTTTAGTCGGTCTGCCGCTAACCGAATGGGCGTAAGTGGATTCTTAATTTCGTGAGCAATTCTTCTAGCCACGTCTGACCATGCCGCCTTACGTTGTGCGTTGAGTAATTCTGTAATGTCATCAAAAGTAACTACAAAATCTTTATCCGCACCTTTTCCACCCTGAGACGAAATTCGAACCATAATAGTCTGCAAATGTGGGCCATTTTTTATAGTAATTTGTCCGTTTATCGGATTAGAAGGGTTTTTAAAGGCTTCCTTCAATAACTCAGAACATTCCGGCAATAAATCGACAAGTTTTCGGCCGGTCGCCTCTTCTCCAAAATATTCTGAGAAATCGGCTGCGGCGTTATTCATTACTCTAATTTCTCCATCACCATTTAGACCTATGACACCCGAGGAGACACCGGCAAGTACCGTCTCCATAAAATGCCGTCTATTATCAAGTTGCCTGTTGGCTTCTACTAAATTGTCACGTTGAACATTTAATTGTTCTGCCATCCTATTAAAGGAACGACTTAGGGTTCCAACCTCATCAGCACCTGAGATTTCATCGACACGAACTGTCAAGTCACCGCTTCGAACCTTCTCAGCAGCTCCAACTAGTTCACTTATAGGCCGAGCCAATCTTGTAGCGAAAGTCAACCCAACCCAAATAGCCGATAAAAGTAACAGCAATGCCACAAGTATAAAAACCATCGCAAAGGTAATCTCTATACTTCCCCTTTCACCCTCCAACTCTTCGTATTCGCGTACTGCTGAACGAGTACGCTCGATATGTCCTAAAACTCTGTGATCTATGAATCTTGTTACGTATAAAAATAGATCAAAATGTGGCTCTAATTTAACTAATGCTCTAACTTGATCTTCTTCCTTCGCTTTTAATATAACTGTTTCACCTTGCCTCGCACGATCTAAAGCCCAAATCGGGACAGGCTCATTAAAAAAGGATAAGCCGATTTGACTCCACCGGGCTTTGGTTCTTCCGCTGGAATCAAAAACTAACACTTCACTCAGCGCACGAACCGTTCCCTGCGTAGAAATGAAGCGATAAAATGTTTTGTTGTTGTTTAATACTCTAGGTGCAAGACGACTGGTATCACGTGCCATCGCCAGAATATCTCCTCTAATGGTTTGTTGGTGTTCTTTGAGGTATGCCTGCGCTACAGCATTAGATTCAGAAAGAGCAGTTCTGACCCTATCACTAAACCATGTTTGAATACCTAAACTAAATAGAATAGCAGAGGAAACCGACACAACAATCGTCGGAGTCACTGCCACCAGACTAAACAAAAGTACTAGGCGCGTATGCAAACGCGACCCTACAGCACCCCGCCTTCTTTCCATCCACAACTGAACCAAACGTCTAGCGACTACTGTTCCGAGAATTAAAAATAAAAATAGATCGATGTTGAGTATTATTAGGACACGCTTAACACTCAAACCGCTGGTGCCAAACTGTGCCCAGCCACTAAGAACCGCATATGTTAAAACTGCCATTCCAAGAGCAGCAATCATAAGCAGGATCACTAATTTTCGTCCAAGTCCTACTCGCCCTGCCCAATTTTTAAGCTTAATTAACACACTTATACTATAGGCCGAGTTTTTTTCGGACATTTAGAGTCTCCGCTTACATAGGATTGTTTTTTTTGTTAAATGCATCTCATGTTTTGCCTCGGATAACATCTATATCCAGCTCTTTTATTTTTTTTCGGAGTGTATTTCTATTAATTCCCAGCATTTGAGCGGTTTTTATCTGATTACCCTTTGTTGCAACGAGAGACAGCCTAATAAGCGGCTCTTCAAATTCTTTTAATAACCGATCATATAGACCTGGATTGGGTAAGAAACCATCATGTGCATCAAAAAAACGAGACAGATAACTCTCCACAGCGCGACCTATATTATCGTCTTCAACAACCAAACTTTTATTAGTTAATTCTTCTTGATCTAATTCTGAATTAATTATGGCGCTAGTGATTGTATCATCAGTATAAAGAACACAAATTCTTTGGATAAAATTTTCTAATTCCCTTACATTACCCGGCCAATTGTAGTTCTGAAGGGTTTCCATGGCATCGCCATCAAACGTTTTAACATGCTTCTCCTCTAAATTCAGCCCGCCAAGAAAGTGTCTGACTAATTCTGGAATATCAGTCCTACGCTCCCTTAATGCGGGCATACGAACCGGAACAACATTTAATCGATAATACAAATCCTCACGAAATTGTCCTTTTTCTATAAGTCCTTTGAGATCTCTGTGTGTAGCCGCTATGATACGAACATCAGTTTTTATAATATCCTTTCCTCCTACAGGCCTATATTCCTCTTCCTGTAAAACCCTTAATAATCTTGTTTGAGCATCCAACGGCATATCCCCAATTTCATCGAGAAAAAGAGTCCCATGTTGCGCCTGTTCAAATCTTCCTACCTCACTGGAAATGGCACCGGTAAACGCCCCTTTTTTGTGTCCAAATAATTCGCTTTCAATCAAATCACGAGGAATGGCCGCCATATTTAAAGCTACAAACGGGCCCTCTCTTCTTTTTCCATACTCATGGAGCGCCTTGGCAACAAGTTCTTTACCAGTTCCAGATTCTCCGGTAATCACTACGGTTAAATTTGTTGTCATTAACCGTGCTACTGTCCTGTATATATCCTGCATCGCAGGCGAACTTCCTATCAGGGGCAGTGTGTCTTCAATGGATTCTCTATTTATATTATGAACTTGATCGTCAACAGAAGTTTCGGTAAGGGCCCTCTCTACAATTGAGCCTAGTTCGTCAAGATCAAAGGGTTTTGGAAGATACTCAAAAGCGCCTTTTTCAGCAGCTTTTATAGCTGTCAGTATGTTAGTTTGTGCACTCATAA
>PBWY01000107.1 GCA_002727395.1 Rhodospirillales bacterium
TATATATTCCTTGATAATCACTTTTGCTGGAACTTGATGACGTGCCATTAATTCAAAGGTAGCTAATCTCAATATGCATCGCATAACTGTAGCTATTCTGTCGAGGGGCCACGTTTCATCTAAAAAAGTACTTAGATATCGATCAATTTCAGTCAGACTGCGGTCCGTGCCAATCACCAATTCTTGTAGCAAACTAAAGCTCGCGGGCATGCGTCCATTTACATAATTATCTCCTATATCAATTCGATAGGCACGAAACTCTTCAAGTACGACATTAACATTCGAACTATTAAATTCCATTTGATACAGTGCCTGAATAGCGGCCAACCTTGTAGCGGTTTTTTTTTCTATCGTTGAGTGAAAACTTGAATCAGAACTTTTTGTGGAGGGGGTATTAGTCCTATCTTTCATTTTCCATAGATTTCGAAATGTTTTTTAAGCTCAATCATTTTTAAACAAGCTCGCGCGGCGTGTCCTCCTCTGTCTTGCTGACTCCGTTTTGCACGCGCCATCGCCTGCTCCTGATTTTCTACTGTTAATATACCGTACCCCAACGCAATAGAATGTTTAAGAGCTAAATCCTGAAGGCCACGAGCACTTTCCCCACACACATAATCATAATGTGTGGTTTGTCCTCTTATAACGCAGCCAAGAGCAACAAAACCATCAAAATTATTAGTTGAAGATCTTTTTACTTTGCCATCAATTGCAAATTTAATAGCCGCTGGAATTTCAAATGCACCCGGCACCTCAAAACGTTCATAGGTAGCGCCAGCTGTTTTCAGCTCATGCAAAACGCTATTAATAAGTTCCTCTGCTATTAATTCATAATAACGTGATTCAACAATCATTATATGTGGCGAAGTCCCCATACTAAAAATCCTTCAAATATAAGTTTTAATCTTCTAAACGTGGGATAGGGACTCTTTCGGTAATACTTAGTCCATAACCATCAATGCCTTTGATCGTACTTTCTTTTGTATTTGTCAAAAGCCGCATTTTTTTTATACCCAAGTCACACAATATTTGTGCTCCCACCCCATAATCTCTGATAATTGAATTCTGCTTTATACTTTGATTTTTTGTTGCATCTAATTCACTTGAAGCTTTACGAAGATTTACCTGATTAGAAAAAAGTGCATTCCAAGAGTCCCTAATCAAAACAACGGCTCCCGTTCCCTCTTCAGCAATCATTCTTAAAGACATCTCGAGCTCTCCTGCCCTAGCACTGCCTATATCCCTTAATGTGTCATCCAATATGTTCATTGCATGCATCCTTACGAGGACGTCATCTTCACCAGAAATTTTGCCTTTCACTACAGCGACATGCTCGGTACCATTTACTTCGCTTTCGTAAACAATTAGGTCAAAATCTCCTCCAAAAGACCGATTAATAATTGTTTCAATAGTCCTTTTAACCGTAGAATCATGCCGCAACCGATAAGCTATTAGATCGGCAATTGTTCCTAATTTTAAATCGTGCCTATCACAAAACTCTACAAGGTCTGGAAGACGGGCCATTGTTCCGTCATCCTTCATAATCTCACAAATAACCCCCGAAGGATTGAGGCCCGCAAGACGAGCGAGATCTACAGCGGCTTCAGTGTGTCCCGCACGTACAAGAACTCCACCATCTCTAGCTATCAACGGGAACACATGTCCTGGACTAACAATTGATTCTTTGCCATTTTCTTCATTAATTGCCACCGCGATCGTTTTAGCCCGATCAGCGGCCGAAATACCTGTTGTTACGCCCTCACGTGCCTCTATAGAAGTAGTGAATGCGGTACTAAACGTTTCTTTATTATCCTTGGTCATCATAGAAAGGCCGAGCCCGTTTACTCTTTCGGAGGTTAAGGAAAGGCAAACCAGGCCACGACCGTGCGTAGCCATGAAATTTACGGCTTCTGCGTCACATTTTTCGCCAGCAATAATTAGATCGCCTTCATTCTCACGATCTTCATCATCTACCAGAACAACTAGTTTTCCAGCGGCAATATCAGATATTAACTCTTCTGGTGTTGATAATGCTTTATGTAAATTATTGAGGTCAATTGACATTATACCCTTCCTCCGCAAAACACTTACTATTTCTCCAGCAAACGACTGACATAGCGTGCTAGCATATCAATTTCGAGATTAACTTTATCGTTAACCGACTTTTCACTGAACGTCGTATGGTTTTGTGTATGACTAATGATATTTACACTAAAAATATTTCCTGAAACATTGTTAACCGTTAGAGAAACCCCATCTAAGGCAACTGAGCCTTTTTCGGAAATAAAAAGTTTTAAATCCTCAGGGACTTCAAATTCAAACCTTTTACTGTCTCCTTCGACTTTTGTTGAAGTTATTTTTGCTACTCCATCCACATGCCCAGATACAATATGGCCACCGAGTTCCTCTCCTAGTTTCAATGCCCTTTCAGTATTGATTTTAGTACCAACACCCCACTCTCCAATGGTAGTTCGTTCGAATGTCTCAGCGGACGCCTCAACAGCGAACCAATTTTCTCCTTTTTCAATGACGGTAAGGCAAGCCCCCGAACAAGAGATTGAGGCTCCTAAGTCAATTTCAGAAGTTAAGTAACGTGTGTTAATCTCAACACGCATATCACCTTTTTTCTCTAACTTCCTGACTTCTCCAACATCTGTAATTATACCGGTAAACATTTTCTAACTCACCAACCTATATCTTTCAACGACATCATCACCAACATAATCGAAACTAATTCTTTCTAAGCACTGTGCATTACGCATTTTTTCAATACCTAGACCACCGATAGCTGGCAATCCATCTCCTCCAATAATTTTTGAAGCGCGATACCAAACAATTTCGTCAACCAAACCCAATTTTAGAAGGGCTGCAGCCATGACCCCCCCTCCTTCCACTAATACCCTAGTTAAACCGCGGTCCCCCAACAAAGTGACGACTTTTATTAAATCTGGGTTACCTTCTTCGTCACTATCAATTTCAATAACGTCTACGCCAGCATCGGCATATGCTTTTCGTCTATTTTCTGATGACCTTTTTTTTATTATAAATATCCATGTAGGTATTTTTTGAGCATCTACAACTAAATGATTTTTTTCTGGCAACCGCATACCACCATCCACAATAATGCGTACGGGGGAACTATCCAACATACCCGGCAATCGACAGGTCAAGGCCGGGTTATCACGAGTAGCTGTGATTGCTCCAACCAAAATCCCATCGTGATTAGCTCTTAATAAATGACCTGACTTCCTCGCAACCTCACCGGTAATTCATTTACTATCGCCAGAATGACAAGCAATGCGGCCATCTAGGCTAGTGGCCAATTTCAACGTGATAAGGGGACGCCCTTCCAACTGACGTTTGAGAAAACCGTTAGTAATTAATTTTGCGTCATTTTCTTCAATGCCAACATCAACTACAATCCCTGCCTCCTGCAACATTTTTATACCCTCTCCATTTACACGAGGGTCGGGGTCTTCAATTCCTATTACGACTCTTCTTACTTTGGCATCAATTAAAGCCTGAGCGCAGGGGGGTGTTGTACCGTGATGTGCGCAAGGCTCCAGTGTAACATAAACTGTAGATCCTACCGCTTTTTCCCCCGCCCGCCTCAAGGCCTCGCTTTCTGCGTGTGGCCTGCCTCCAGGTTGCGTCCAACCACGGGCAACAACTTTGTCATCTCGTGCTATAACACACCCCACGGCTGGATTAGGCCAAGTCAGCCCGAGACCTCTTGCGGCAAGATTGATTGCAGATTGCATATGTACTTTATCGAGATTAATTGTCGTCACGGTCACCTAATGTCCCAACAAAGTCTTCAAAATCTCTCGCCTCTCGAAAATTTCTATAAACAGAAGCAAACCGAACATAACCAACAGGGTCTAAGGTAGACAATCCGTCCATAACCAATTCACCAATACGTTTAGATGGTACGTCACTGTCTCCAGTACTTTCCATACGCCGAATAATACTATTAATAAGTCGTTCTATTCGCTCCGGGTCAACTTGTCTTTTTCGAAGTGAAATATTCAACGATCTGGCCAACTTATCACGATCAAATGGTTCCCTTTTTCCGTTTTCTTTAACAACCGTCAATTCTCTTAATTGTACCCGCTCAAAAGTTGTAAATCGAGCTCCACAGTTGGTGCAAGCACGACGGCGGCGAATAGCTGCTCCTTCCTCAGTCGGTCGGGAGTCTTTGACTTGGGTATCTTCAGCACCACAAAATGGACAATGCATTTGTTGATGGCCTCTCTATTTATTATTTTGTGTAAATTGGAAAGCTCTTACAGAGTTCCAAAACTTTTGCTCTGACTTTTCGTTCAACTATCGAATTATCCTCACTTTCATCTGCTAACCCATCCAGAACCTCAGCAATTAAATCTGCAATTAAAATAAACTGTTCCTCAGAAAACCCTCGGGTCGTAGCAGCGGGGGAACCTAACCGAATACCAGAGGTAATTGTGGGTTTTTCCGGATCAAAGGGAATACCATTTTTATTACAGGTTATACCCGCATTTTCTAAACTTTCCTCAGCTTGTTTGCCAGTAACACTCTTTCGGCGCAAGTCAACTAAGATCAAATGTGAGTCAGTGCCTCCAGAAATTATATCTAATCCATGATCAGAAAGTTTATCCGCTAAAACCTTAGCATTCGTTACTACTTTTTTAGTGTAGTTCTTAAATTCTGGTTTTAACGCTTCACCAAAAGCTACTGCCTTAGCTGCAATAATGTGCATTAAAGGCCCCCCCTGAGTTCCAGGAAAAATAGAAGAATTGATTTTTTTTCCAATCTCAAGGTCATTGGAAAGTATCATACCTCCACGAGGTCCGCGTAATGTCTTATGTGTAGTAGTCGTTACGACGTGTGCATGAGGCAACGGACTAGGATAGGCTCCACCAGCAACCAAACCGGCGAAATGGGCCATATCGACAAGCAGATATGCTCCAACGGAATCAGCGATTTGGCGAAAACGCAAAAAATCTATAATTCGAGGGTAAGCGGAACCACCAGCGACTATAATTTTAGGTTTATATTTTTCAGCAAGTTCTTGCACTTCCTCATAATCAATTAAATGATCTTTCTTGCGGACCCCATATTGTATCGCATTCATCCACTTCCCGGAAAAATTAGGCCTAGCACCATGAGTTAGATGGCCTCCAGCCGCCAATGACATTCCTAGTAAGGTATCTCCGGGCTTACAAAGGGCCACATAGACTCCAATGTTAGCTTGCGCTCCTGCATGAGGTTGTACATTTGCATAGCTGCAATCAAACAACTCTTTTGCTCTATCCAAGGCCAACTGCTCGGCAATATCAACGAACTCACAGCCCCCATAGTATCTACGCCCAGGATATCCCTCCGCATATTTGTTTGTCATTACAGAACCGATGGCTTCTAAAACAGCATTGGAAACTATATTTTCAGAAGCAATTAATTCTATCTGGTTTTGAAGACGCCCTAACTCCCCGTTTATTGACCTAAATAATTCTGGGTCTTGTTTTTCTAGTTTAGTAGAGAAAAAACCAGGATGAATTACCCCGGATGTATTACGCGACATATCTAAATTAATCCTTTCAAAATTGCGATCATCCAATTTTTCGAATGCGCCTTGAGTGACGATCACCTTCGAATTTTGTTGAAAAAAACTTATTCACACATTTTTTTGCCGCAGTTAGTTTTGTTAACCTACCACCAAGTACTAAAATATTAGCATCATTGTGCTGTCTAGATAACATAGCCGTTGTCTCATCATAACATAAAGCCGCTCTTATACCCTTGTAACGATTTGCAGCAATAGACATACCAACCCCGCTACCACAAACCAAAATTCCCATATCCGCTTTACCCTCCTGAATGGCAGTGACCACTGGCTCTGCATAATCTGGGTAATCTACCGGTTTAGTATCATTGGTGCCAAAATCGATTACTTCAAATTTAAATTGTTTAAGATGTTTAATTAGTTCTTGTTTCATCTTAAAGCCGCCGTGATCAGCACCAGTGGCTATCAATATTTTTGACATATTTGTGATCCGGGCTTTATTCGATATAACTGAATAAAAACTACCATATTTTTATAGATAAAATCCAGCCCGTGCAAAATTCAGTTACGTGCACAGGGAAGTGTTTAGTTATTAGAATAACAGGTAAAGATTATTAGATAACAATTAAGATAGACTAATATTTTTTAAACTAAACTAGTTTGATTAATCGATTACTTATAATAAACGCTATTATACTAAAATATACATCTTTTACGAATGTTAAAATTGCTAAATCTAAATTTAATAAGTTATAGTATCCTTATAATTTATTAATAAATAAAAAATTTGTTGTTTATAAAAAAGTAAAATTTTTCCGTATTCTTGAACCACACCGAAGTAAGATTACATAAATAGTTGTATATGAAATATAGGTTAGAATTTTAATGTCAGAAGACAATCAAACGCGTGTTTCCAATAGTGACATTTTAAAAATGGCTGTAGAAATCGTTTCCGCCTACGTCAGTAACAATGATGTAAATACGTCGCAAGTACCAGAGCTAATTAACACGATATACTCATCGCTGCATAATTTAAATGGTTCCATCTCAGTAAACGAAACAGAGACGCTAAAGCCAGCTGTCAGTGTTAGGCGGTCAATTAATCCTGATTATATCATATGTCTGGAAGATGGTAAAAAACTTAAAATGCTTAAACGTCATTTGCGAGCGTCATACGGAATAACTCCCGATGAATATCGCGCGAAATGGGGATTGCCAGCAGATTATCCGATGGTAGCGCCCAACTACGCGGAACAACGTTCCAATTTTGCCAAAAA
>PBWY01000108.1 GCA_002727395.1 Rhodospirillales bacterium
AAAATGATGACTTCGAGGCAACTTTAAAATGGCCCTTAAACCTCCTCTAGGAGATGAGGCCAATTCAATACTGCCGCCATAAAGAGTAGATATTTGATTGACTATTGATAAACCAAAGCCGTGGCCTGGAACTGTCTCATCATACCGTTTACCTCGGGAGAGCATCGTATCTCTTATATCCTCAGGAATTCCAAGCCCATCATCATCTATCACAAGGATTAACATTGGACGAGGACTTTTGACCGCTTCCATCTCTTCAGCCTTAATCCATACATTTTTCTTCGAATATTTAGCGGCATTTTCGAGAAGATTCCCCAGCATCTCTTCAAGATCGCTTTGAGACCCCCTAAAGTTAAGTTCACCTTCTACTTGGACATGGATAGATATTACCTTTTCAAAATACTGTTTCTCTATAGCCCTTGATAGTGAACGTATTACTGACAGTAAATTTGTAACGTCATTTGTTAGGGGATTCCGATAAATTTCCTTTTCTCTAAGAAGGTAACTTTTGATATGCCTTTCTACTTTTTCAATTTCTGACTGAATGATCTCTTGGTTTTGGGGTGTGGGTTTTCTATTTTCATTTCCAATTACAGAAATTGGGGTTTTTAAAGCGTGAGCTAAATTGCCTACCTCGCCACGAGCCCTAGCAAGGACATCCTCTGTGTGTCGAAGGTGTGCATTCAACTCATCTGTTAACGGTTTAATCTCTGGCGGATAAACTTCTTCAAAACTTTTTGTTGCCCCTTCTCTTATGGCTAAAAGCGAATTTTTCAATTTTCTCAGTGGTTGCAATCCAAACCTGACTTGAAAAAAAGTACCAAATAATAACATGCAAGCCATTAACCCAAAGGCGATTGCCACTCTATTGTTTACTCTATCAATTGCATCAATCACAAATTTGGGGTTAGCACCCACCAAAAATCTGTATTCTCTTCCTGATGCAGAATCATTCACCTTTAGTTGCATAACCTGTAAATCCGTATCCGAAGGCCCTGCACCATATAAAAGGGTTGGTGCCTCGGAATTGGGATATTTAGAAAAAGGAATTGTAAAGCCTTTCATCGATAACGACCGCCCTACAATAAGCTGATCTTTGGATCTTATAATTTGCCAATACCAGCCCGATTTAACCTGATTATATTTTCTGTCTTCATAATAATTTTGAAAAGACATAATTTCTCCTTCCGGAGAAAATCGGGTGAATTCTACGAGTCTATCTAGATCTCCTTTAATCTGTCTATCTAGCGTTTCAATGATTGGTGCCTGAAGATAATGACCAACAAACAAGCCTCCTAGTATTAAAGGAAAAAGGATCCATAATGTAGCCGACCCCCACAATCGTTGAGCTATAGAAAAAGATTTATTCATTTAGATTCACTAGGTGATGGATCCGCCGATGGTAGCGATAGTCTGTAACCCCTTCCACGAATGGTATCTATTTCCACACCGGGTAATTTTTTTCTTAAGCGGGCAATAAAAACATCAATGGTATTTGAATCCTTTAGAGAATCCGGGTCATGCTGAAGATCATATATATGTTCACTCAGTTCGGTTCTACTAAAGACTTCGTCTGGGTTGTGCATCATAAAAGCAAATAACTTAAACTCATGGGCCGTTAAATCCACAAATTTACTATTTAAAGTTACGCGAGAACTTCGAGTATCGAGAATAACAGGACCACAGGTTATTTGTGCTGAAGAATGTCCGGAATGCCTACGTATAATTGCACGCAACCTCGCTAATATTTCTTCAATATGAAAAGGCTTAGTAACGTAATCATCTGCACCCTTGTCAAAAACCTCAACCTTCTCTGACCATTTATTCCGCGCGGTCAGAACGAGTACCGGAACATTCTTCACAGGACTTTCAGCGTCCAAATCACGCCACGCCTCCAAAACACTCACCCCATTAAGTTTAGGTAATCCCAAATCCAATATGATGGCATCATAGGTTTCTGTTTCGCCAAGAAATTGACCTTCTTCTCCATCGAAAGCTTTATCGACGGAGTAATGCTCATTTTCTAATGCCTCGACGAGCTGTTTATTTAACTCTAGGTCATCCTCAATGACGAGAACTCTCATCAAGAAAGTCTCCATTTTAAATTATTAAATTTCACAATCTTCGTGATTGATAAAATTATACAGCTATTTAATTAAAGAAAAGATCTCCAATGCGAACACTTCTGCATGTTCCTTCATGAATATTTGATGAATATGTCATTCAAACTCCATTCATGAATTCTTTTGTTAAATACCCGGGCTTAATACGGAGCAATTCCTAGCAAGGCGCTTGGTTTTAAAAAGAAAGTAAATTGACGGAGAAAAATTATGGTTACTTTTCCAAAAACATTAATGAAGAAAAGCATAATCCTATACCTAGCTATGATCATCAGTATTTTTATATTTAACCTAAATACAGTTAGCGCCCATCAGCAAAAGGAAATCAATAAAACTAATTTTAGCAGCTTAGCTCAAGAGTTAATGGACGGTTTAAATGATGCACTGCTTAATGACTTCTCCACAAGATCGGGATATGGCCGTCCCGGTATTAAGATATCTTCATTTAAGGTTTCAAGGTACGAAAACACAAAAGCATTAACCAATTTAGCAAACGAGTATAATGCACGCTTGTTAGCGGCATTAATTAAAATATCAGATGGTCGTTTCAAATTTATAGCGGAGGTGGATAAATTCAGAATTGAAAAATCAAAAGACCTTTGCACCGACCTCGATAACTGCCCCGTAGATAGGAACGCCTCCTATAATGGACCGGAAGCCGATATCTTAATTACTGGCTCCCTTAGAATATTAGGTCAAAAAGCATTCCTTACCTACCGGGCTACCGGAACTGAAAACGGCTTAATCTTAGCTGCGACATCGCGAACAAGGATAACGCTGCCCCACAGGTTTCATAACCGCATTAGCTCTCCCATTTACCGCCTACCAAAAAATTATAGTAGTTCTTTGATTGCAGAAGAGTTCAGCAGTTCTTGCACGCAGATTAAAAAGTTTCAGCGTTATTTAAAAAAATTAGGCTACCGACCGGGTCGCATTAACGGAAAAATATCACTGGCTACCCGTGAGGCCATAAAGGCATTCCAATGGCACCACAATATTCCCGAGACCGGAAACTATAGCTGCTCACTTTTTTGGCAAGTAAAAGCTCAAATGTCTGAGGTTGATGGGTGGTAAAATGACTGGCGGAACTCAAGAAAATGCCATGACTGAAATTGCCCTCGCAATGGCAATGGGTTTTTTCAGCATAATGGTCCTTACAATGATTTCCATGGGCGTACCAACAAAACCCAATGTGGAATCAAAAAAACATATTCCGATCTTTACACTTTTACCGTCCGATACAGATCAAAACAAAACATCTCAAACCAACAGGAAGGACGTCTTTATAATTTTTGATGGCAATTCATACCTGGATCACAGGTTAAAACCCACAAATCTGGGAATTATAAACAAGGCAAACAGAATAATTCTCGCGCTCACACCAGAATTATCACTGAAAGAAGCCTTGTCAGCTCAGGCAAAACTTATGACGTCGAAAGTAATTCTGACAACTCTCAATGAACGATGGAAACGAGCACTGGCAAATCATAGAAAGGAGTTAATAAATGAAAAATAATTTAAATTTAAAATTTTTGACTTTTGAAATCACATTAACATTTCTTGTTATCATACCCGCCCTCGTATTCTGTTCTTTAAGTTCCATGGCTAACGAACACCATAACCGCGCCTCAGTTCAGAAAATGGTTGTTGAAGGGGCAGATAAGGTCGGCATTTCACGATCCCTAGCACTAGCCGTCGCTCATGCCGAATCAAATTTCAACCCTAAAGCAAAAAGTCACAAGGGAGCCCGTGGGGTTATGCAGATTATGCCGGCGACATCAAAAGGGGAATATCTAATTCACCCGGATCGGCTCTGGGACCCAGAGTTAAATATAATTTTAGGCCTTCATTATCTCAGACGATTATTAATCCGTTACCAAGGACGGGCTGACCTTGCGCTTTCTTTTTACAATGGCGGTACAGCTGTCGACCGGAACGGAAGGGGAAAGCCTCGCGTAATACCCTATACCCGTCATTATGTGATGAAAGTAACCCGATTACGGTTCAAGTACCAACGTAGTCTTCGTACTGGACGACTCAAATCCATTAACTTCAACCAATAACTTCAATCAGGAGTATTATTAAATGTCTTGTCCACAATCAAAAAATTTTCCAAAGATAAAACTTTTTCAAATTACCCTCATTATTTTGGCCCTACCAACTCTTGGTGCATGCAGCCTTGAAGAGAAGAAGGCCAACACGATAACTGATTTTCATAAGCATCGCTCGGCAGAGATAGCCGCCATGAGACAATTTAGAAGCTGCGCCGATGAAGGTAAAACCCTTGACCAAAAGGCAAGAATGTCCGGAGGTTCAGGAGCTTATCTTGCTAGCGCAAACGTCCTGAAACAATGCGAAGCAGAAATACATCCAAGTCACAATTCAATTGCTACTGAGGAAAGAATGCAGGCATACGCATTAGCAATCCAAAACTATGTAAAGGGTCGTGACATTACATCGGCTCGCGCAGCACTGAAGAAATTTAAAATAAAATTTTCAGGAAAAGATTTTTACTATCCGGATGGCACGTCATTCATTTTGACTATGGAAACTCTTCTAGGAATGCATGACGAAATGTCATTCGGTCAATTTTCTTCTTTAAATATCAGTAAAACGCTGAAGAAAGAAATGAGACGCCTCCACTATTGGAAAAACAAGTAGCAACCCAACGAGAGCTAGAAAAATGATACAGACTTACATACAGAAATTAATATCCGAAAATAGAGTATCAAAACAATTAACAGGAACCCTTTGCCTAGGTCTCCTTCTTTTTTCGGGATTGTCTAGCCCGTCCATTTCCAAGACGGCAACTGATAATTCCAACTGGGCGCCAACTTCCAGTGAACGTTTGATCAAACTCCCGCCAAATTATCTGAAAAAATCGATTGATCGTGACTTCGAGAAGTCGGGTTTAGCTAATGCCTTATACCAAAACCAGGATTCTATCAGCTTAAAGATTGAAACTTTGAGGGATATAAAAAGTTCCATAGGACAGACTGATGACGCGGAACTAAAGATAGAATTACGACACCAATATCTAGCAGAAAAACAGGCATACCTTGAGCTTGTGGCAAAAGATCAAAAGTTTCGTCGAAAACGGACAGAAACGAAATTGAAATTATACGAAAAACTTCTTAGGGGTCTTAATCGAAAGAAAAAATCGTTAACTCCTCAAAAGGCCAGACTATTAGAACAACAGATCAAAGCTAAAAAGCGTTTCAATGAATCGATATATGAAGTCGACAAAAAGTTGTTTCAACACGGGGTAATGGAGGAAAGTAAGTATGCTAGAAATTATGCCAAAAATGC
>PBWY01000109.1 GCA_002727395.1 Rhodospirillales bacterium
GCACTAGTAAATCCAGGTCAAACAATGCCTTTTCGATAGTTAAGTCCGCGGGAAGCTCTTCAGCTGGTTCAACATCGAGCCATGTAGAAATAACTTTATGTTCTTCGGGTAGGAATAGTGAAGTATGTGTATTAGCCATAACGGCCTCCTCTCTTTAGTGCTTTGGACATTATGTCAGGGGGCACAAGCTGAAGTTCAAATCCCCGATCCGTGAGGTGGATCAGCCCATTTAAAAAAGCCACCGCAGCTTAAGCTGGGTGACCCCTGCGCTTTAGCTGTTTTTATTAAGCGCCCGCAATCTGTGCTTCAAATCGGCGCAGAGATAAAATAACAAAAAAAATGGAAATATAAAGCTTTAATTTATTAAAATAAAATTTAAAAATAAATTTGATCCACTCGTATTGGATAGTGAAATCAAAACTATTAAAGTCGCCAAGGCTAATTTTAAAGGGTAATCAATGACTAATACCAAAGATATTAAAACCACCGAGGGTGACGACTTCGGAGATCTCGTGAAAGTTCGTAAATTTGTTATGCATATCGAAGAGGTGCTGCATGAATTTGGGCCTCCCGCTAATCCACCGCAACTTAAAGGATACATTGCAGCCGTTACAGCTAACCCCTATTCGGGAAGCTACGTGGAAGACCTGATGCCTCTGATGGAAGCTTTAAAGCCTTTGGGTGTCTCAATGGCACAACGCTTAATCGATGCACTTGGCGGCGCTGACAAAATTGTTGCCTATGGTAAGTCAGCAATCGTCGGTGAGAATGGCGAATTGGAACACGCCGCATTATGGCATGAGCCCGGCGGATACGGGATGAGGCAATTGATTACCCCTTCAAAAGCTATCGTCCCTTCCACCAAGAAAGTGGCGGGTCCCGGCCGTCCGGTTGATGTTCCCCTGGCTCACGTCAATGCAGCCTATGTTCGAAGCCATTTCGATTGTATTGAGTGCTCAATTCCTGATGCCCCTCGGGCCGATGAAGTTGTCTGGATTCAATCTATGGCAACCGGCGCACGGATTTACGATCGCTCTGGAGGATTAAAGGACGCAGACGTAAAAGGAGAGGATGGCCTGAAATAATCGATCATTTAACTGAAACAATGAAAGAATGTAATTTCAATTTTCAAAATACCTATTCAACTCTAGGACAAGAGTTTTATACGCACCTTCAACCGGCTACTGTACCTATGCCCGAAATGGTTATTTTAAATGAGGACTTGGCCGAAATTCTTGAGCTTGATTTTTCAGGAATTACAAGCCAACAAAAAGCTGCCCTATTTTCTGGAAACTCCCTTCCAGAAGGAGCAGAACCCTTATCACAGGCTTATGCTGGCCATCAATTCGGCCATCTAGCGATGCTTGGAGACGGCAGAGCCCACTTGTTAGGAGAGCATGTAACAAAAGAGGCACAAAAGTACGACATACAGCTAAAAGGCTCTGGCCGTACTCCCTATTCACGCAGTGGTGATGGAAAAGCTGCACTCGGTCCAATGCTCCGTGAATATATTATTTCCGAGGCAATGCATTCATTAGGAATTCCTACTACCCGTTCCCTAGCCGTTGTCTCTTCGGGAGAACAGGTATTTAGAGAGTCTCCCCTAGCTGGTGCTATATTAACGCGGGTGGCTGCTTCCCATATTCGCGTCGGAACATTTCAATATGCAGCAATACAAAAAGATATAAATTTACTCCAGCGGTTACTTGATTTCACAATCAAACGGCACGAACCAAGATTAAACAATGCTGAAAATAAAGCATTGGCCTTATTGGAAACTGTTTCAGAAAGACAGGCTGATTTAATTGTTCATTGGATGCGAGTTGGGTTCATTCACGGTGTCATGAATACAGATAACATGACACTGTCCGGAGAAACTATCGATTATGGTCCTTGCGCCTTTATGGATGCGTATGACCCTGATACCGTTTTTAGTTCTATAGACCAAATGGGTAGATATGCCTATGGCAATCAACCCAAGATTGCGCAATGGAATATTGCTAGGTTGGCAGAAGCCCTTCTACCGCTAATCGACCCCGATCCAGATAAATCCGTCAAGTTGGCGGAAAATATAGTATTAAATTTTATGAATATATACGAAATCAAGTGGCTAAATATGATGAGATCCAAACTTGGTCTCAGCGTTCCACATGAAGATGATGAAAAATTAATTAGTGATTTGCTCGATTGGATGAATAAGAGCCAAGCAGATTATACCAATACTTTCCGAGACCTCAGCATGGGAGTTTATTCGAAGCAAAACTATTACAAAAATAAAGAATTTAAATCATGGAAAGCTCGGTGGATTGCGCGGCAACAAAAAAATAAAACCAGTAATGATGTAGTTTTGCGTTTAATGAAAAATACAAATCCTGCTGTTATCCCGCGCAATCACAATGTTGAAAAGGCATTAAAATTTTCTGAAAAAGGGAATTTTAAATATATCTTTAAGCTCTTGGAAATACTAAAAAATCCGTACAAGGAGACACTACATTTGTCTGAGTATCAAGAGCTGCCCGAACCAAGTGAAAGAGTTTACCAAACATTTTGTGGAACCTGAGGTTGTAATTCAGACTTTCCATTAAGCTAAGAAAAAAGTTTTAGTCTATCCGTTTGCCCGAGGATTAGCTTTAATTCAATCCCATTATTGTTTTAGCCTTTTTTCTTTTTCCAGAGTAGAAATAAAAGAGCAATCACTTGAGTGCCGAGTAAAAACCATACAAGCCCTGCGATTGAGTTTTCACTAGCAGTTTCCGCAGATGCAGCTACCCATAAAAGTGGAGAAAGAAAAAACAAGCTAATGAAATTAATACCAATTGCTATGTACCCTAAAAACGCTCTTTGTCCATACGCAAGAGCTGCTAAAATCCCGGACAAAATTGTGAGATAGACCCCAACCACAGGGATAAAAATTGCAATTCCCGCAACAATGATAGCTAAAATTCCCATCACCTTATCACGCGAGCTCTCAGAGCTTATTTTTCCATTGGCTTCTGGCATAAAATATCTCCATTAAATAAACTTCAATATTCTCTTGGAAGCTTACTCTTTTTTCCATTGAAAAAAAACACAAAAAAAAGCAACTTTTAAATTAGATACAACGCAAATTTTAATCTTTATTTGGCTCCTCTATCATCCAAATTACGATTTTTCGGTTCACGGATAATTATAGCTACACCAGTTACCGTAATAATTCCTCCCAACACTAGTTGCCAAGTAAGAACTTCATCAAGGATCAGAACACCTAACGCTAAACCAATGATTGGCACCAATAATGTGAAGGGCATTAATTGGTTAGTTTTGTAGATTGGTAACATCCGGTACCAAAGACCCTGCCCAAAAACACTAGCGACTAGCCCCATATACAATATGCTAACGATAACCGATGCGTCGGCGCCATTCAGAGATTGCAATTGCTCATCCTCGACGATTGCTGAAATCAAAAAGGCCATAGGCGTTCCAAAAAGAGAGATCCATGCGTTAATAGAAAGAAAGTCCTTGCTACTTAAATTCTTTATTTGAATGGTTGCGATTGCAAAACACAGTGAAGAAATGATCATTAATAAAAAGAAAATAGTATGCTCGGCTAGCGATGGAATCCCATAAATTATTTTAAGACCAAAAAAAGCGATTATAATTCCCAAGACACGAAGCCCGCCAAAAGACTCTCGATAAAATAACCAAGCGAGAAGGGCTGCAAAAGGAACAGCTGCTTGCATTCCAAGCGCGCCGACACCTGCTCCAACATGCTGCAATCCAACCAATGCTAAGCCAAAATGCAAAATACACATTGTAAAACTTATCGCTATTAATGGGAAAAGCATTCCACGAGGATTTTTTATAAACCAGACAAGAGCTAATGAAGCTACTGATAAACGCATTCCCAACAAGAAAAAGGGTGGAATTTCCATAGCACCCATTTTCATCGCGATAAAATTACCGCCCCAAACCGTGATAACGAAAATAATTATAACCAGGTCTATCTTTTTCAACGTACGGCCCCAATTTTACTTTTTGATATCATACCCTTCTCCAATAACCTTTTTGGCATGGATAGTATTTTTGATGACGAGCAAAAGCCTAACAAGGTTGTGAAAATCGAAATTAGAAAAATGTTATCTATAAACTGCATATCAACATAAAAAAATTTGGAATTAATTTACATGGTGTAATTATTTTCAATAGATACCCTTTGGATACGGTGGCAGATTAATGCATACCCGCGGCAGAAATTATCACTACCGGTCCTTATTCATCATTGCTGAGATTGACGCAAGCGGGCTTAAATATCATCTTTGTCATATGCCTTATTTATGTCGAAATTGTTTTAAAACCGGATCGTCATTTGACGACTCGGGTCAGCGTTGCCCCTTTTGCAACTCCGATCGGATTATTATTCATGAAGAATTAGAAACACTTTCTATTACGCATATCGATTGCGACGCTTTTTACGCTACGGTTGAAAAGCGTGATAACCCAGATTTGAGACAGAAGCCTGTTTTAGTGGGAGGAAATACGAGCAGAAGTGTTGTAATGGCTGCCAGTTATGAAGCACGTAAATATGGTTGTAGAGCGGCAATGCCAATGTATAAAGCAAAACAGCTATGCCCGGGTGCTTTTATTATCCGACCCGATATGGAGAAGTATGCCCGGGTAAGTAAATCTATTCGAAATTTAATGCTGGGCATCACGCCACTGATGGAGCCTGTTTCAATCGATGAGGCTTTTCTAGACTTGTCAGGCACCGAAAAACTTCATTCGGGTGCGCCCGCCCGTACATTGGCAAAATTAGCAGATAGAATCGAAAAAGAAATCGGAATAACCGTCACTGTTGGCTTAAGCTATAACAAATTTTTAGCTAAAATTGCATCAGATATTGGAAAACCTAGAGGTTTTTTTCTTATAGGTAAAAGTGAGACGGACAACTTTTTGAATGAGTTGCCAATTTCAAAAATTTCTGGGGTTGGTAAAAAACTACAAAATAAACTAATCGATGATGGATTTAGATTCATTGGAGACCTTCGTTCCTGTTCCAAAGATTATTTAATTGAACGATATGGTACGATCGGCCCTCGTTTGTTAAATTATTCACGTGGAAAAGATGATCGAGGTGTTAACCCGAAAAGGAGAAACAAAAGCATTTCTTCGGAAACAACATTTTCCAAAAATATTTCCTCTCCTAAAGAGCTAGTTAAAAAGTTGTGGCCGCTAGCAGAAACAGTTGCAAATAGAGCTAAAAGATCAAATCTTGCGGCTCGTGTCGTGACCCTCAAGCTAAAAACAAAAAATTTCAAAACCCTGACTAGACGTCAAACGTTACAAAGCCCAACAAAACTTGCGGAGGTTATCTGGGAGACTGGTTCTCAACTTATACGAAAAGAAGCTAATGGATTGGAATATAGATTAATTGGTATAGGTATTAGTGACTTTTCTTCAGGCATGAATGCTGACCCGGTAGATTTGTTAAACTCAGACAGACAGCGCATAAAAGCCATTGAAGAAACAATAGATAGAGTCAGGGAACGGTTTGGAAGCAATGTGATAAAAAAAGGCCGCGACTTAAACATAACTTAGAACAATCATCTAAAATCAGTGTGACTGGCAGGAAAATAAATTGTACCAATTGATCTTGAAATTCTTTGTATCTTTTACCGCTGGGTTATTAATTAATTTATACGCACAAGCTAACCCCTTATTTTCTTATCAATGGAATAAGCGCCTCCTCATCTTAGCCACGCCAGAGAGTAGTCAGGAGACATTCCGTAAACAGTTAAGAATTATCGATCATAACCGTGAAGGAATACTCGATCGTGATATTCATATAATAAGAATTATAGGCGATGAACTCTCTGGAACGGCCAAAGAATACAATACAGTCAAATGGGGAAGGATCCTTCGATCCCTTCACCAATTAAATACAGAAAAATTTACTATAGTATTGATTGGTAAAGATGGCGGAGAAAAGGCTCGTTCAAATAGACCAATTACGTTTTGTAATTTGTTTAATTTAATAGATTTAATGCCGATGAGACGGGAGGAAATTTCCGAACGCAAAAGGAAGGTTAATTGCAAAACCCCAAAACCTTACTAATCCGGTAATCTGTTTTTATTCCAATAGAAAAATCATAACAACTTTTCGGGACCTTTAATAATCAACTTTTTTACATATTTACTTCGATAAACTCTGCCATATTTGGCATTTTTCCATCCCAATCGATATCCAGATTATACCTTTCCATCAGGTATGCCCGAACTTTGAGCTCTACGGTCTGCACCGGATTCCTAACATCAGAGCCATAATATAGCCATTCGTCGTTATCTTTTTGTTTACAGAATAATTCTTCAATAGGTTCCACGTTAGAGCCCTCACTAGGAGATATTTTTACTCTTAACCGTGTAATTTTTATTCGGCATCAAAACCTATTTTTAAATCAATACTCCAATGCAGCGTTGCATATTTTTGATCTTGCGTCTTGATTACATCTACAGCACCAGGTGGACTTCTATCAAACAAGTCAAGCATCAGCAGGCTTTCATTTCTCATACGCATTAAAATATAATAATTATTTTATGAGTTACAATCGTCCGGTATGGCCTGTGAATTCTTCCGATAATTATTCTTTAGAGATTTTGTTTTTGTTAAAACCAAAATGGAAAAAACAATACAGAGACCTTTTGAGCTCAAAGAGACGAATAGGCCGGTGTCTACGAGCTGAAGAGTTTTTCTTTTTAACTTTTGAATTATAAAAGGAACCACGGGCTAATGTTATACCGTCCTTTCGTACCAATTTTTACTTCTATTCACGAAATGAACAACTGATAGCATTATTGGGACCTCCACTAGGACGCCAACTACCGTTGCCAATGCCGCACCAGACTCAAAACCAAATAGCCCAATAGCTGCGGCGACTGCTAATTCAAAAAAATTACTCGCCCCTATCAAGGCGGAGGGCGCTGCAATGGAGTGATCAACGCCAAGTTTGCGATTAACTAGATATGCCAACCCAGAATTAAAATAAACCTGAATTATAATTGGTACTGCAAGCAGAAGAATGATGAGAGGTTGAGAAATAATCTGTTTTCCCTGAAACCCAAACAGTAAAACTATTGTTGCTAAGAGTGCTATAATTGAAAATGGGCGGAGGATTAAATTTATACGTTGAATAGCCTTCTCGCCGCCACTGCCCATCAGGTAAGTGCGGCAAAGTTGTGAAACAATAACTGGAGCTACAATATATATTAATACAGAGACTACTAATGTATTCCACGGGACAATGATCGAGGAAAGGCCGAGTAGTAAACCAACAATTGGTGCAAAAGCAAAAATCATAATGACATCATTGAGTGCTACCTGTGTAAGGGTAAAATTTGGTTCTCCTTTGGTGAGATGGCTCCACACAAAAACCATTGCCGTGCAGGGTGCGGCGGCTAATATTATAAGTCCTGCAATGTAGGACTCTATCTGATCACCCGGGAGCATCCCTCGGAATAAATAACCGATAAAGAAAAGGCCTAAAAGAGCCATAGAAAACGGCTTTATCGCCCAATTAATAAAAAGTGTAACCGCAATTCCCCGCCATTGACTTCTTACCTGCTGCAGTGCGCCAAAATCAATCTTCAATAACATTGGTAAGATCATTAACCATATAAGGATAGCTATTGGAATGTTCACTGTTGCAAATTCAGCTTCACCAAGAATTTTAAAGACATGGGGAAAAAAGTCTCCAAATGTTATTCCTACAAAGATCGATAAAATGACCCAAACTGATAAATAACGTTCAAATTTAGCCATACTTACGCCACTCACTTCCGATTTAACTCAAAGTAATTAATATGGAGCTGACTACATTAGGGAGACTCCGGTAACAAGAGCGAATTTCTAGTGTTTAAACTGAAAAGACTTAGGTGAATATTGGAAGATCTTATACGAAACAAGAAATTAACATTTTTATATACCCTTCAAATGCGCCACAAACGACATTTTTTATTGAGAAATTCGATAAAACTTCAATATACTTAATACTTGAGCCCTGCTCTTTTTCTAATGCACATCACTGACAGGCTCTTTTAATCTGGTTAATTAACCCAAATACAGGAGAATACAGTGAGCAATATCGCGATGACAGTGGCATGCGGCCACTACGACCACATGGAAGCCCTTTCACGAGGTATTGTTCAACCCACTGGAATTGATGTTACTTATTTGGCGAACGAGTCTCCTCCAGAAATTTTTGCAAGAATGATTAAAACGAGTGCTTTTGATATCTCAGAAATGTCCCTAGCTATGTACTTCACCCTTAAAAGTAAAGGAAAGTTTCCATATATAGCCTTACCAGTTTTTCCGTGCAGAGTATTTCGTCATTCATATATTTATGTGAACCGTGATTCTGACATTACCACCCCTAAGGACTTGGAAGGGAAAAATATTGGTGTTCAACAATACAGACAAACAGCCGCCACCTGGATCCGAGGTATCCTACAAAATGAATATCATGTGGATATGTCGGGTATGAGGTTTATTGAAGGAGGCGTGAATGTCTCCCGTCCTCCAGACAAAGATCTGGATATTCTGCCAGACAAAACTATTAAGATCGAACCCGCGCCAGAAGGTAAATCAATTAATGACCTTTTAGAAGATGGCTCGGTGGACGCTTATTTTGGCGCCCGACAACCAAAGTGTTACATGACCCACGATAACATCGTTCGTCTCTTCCCGGACTATCGCAAAGAGGAACGCAAATTCTTCGACCGCACGGGTATCTTTCCCATTATGCACTGCCTAGTGATGAAAGAAGAAATGCACATCAAACACCCCTGGATAGCAGAGAATATGATAAAAGCATTTGAAGAATCCAAGCAGTGGGCTCTGGATCGGATGCGGTTTACAGGAACCATCCGGTACATGGTCCCCTGGTTGAACCATGAAATAGAAGAAATTAACGAAATGTTCCCAAACGGGGATCCATACCCGTTAGGAGTGGAAGCCAATCGTAAGACTCTTGAAACACTATTAAACTACTTGGTGGATCAAACTTTCGTTGAAACCCAACATCCAAGACTAGAGGATATGTTTACCCCGATAGTTGGGTGGGCCGAGTGAAACGGCCCTTTTTATTAATACTCGTTACTACGAGAATTTCAGACTAAAATTTGGGATTTAGGGAATAGAAAAGTTTAATTTCACGTTTGCGGACACACTCTTTAATTATTCAGGTTATCCAAAAGGTTAAAAAATAAAGCCAAAAAAAAGCCAAAACGACCAACTGACTCTTTTGGTACCAAAAGTAAACCGAGAGATTTTGGTACCAAAGCTGGTACCGAGCCTAGAAAAGGCTTTAAGAAATGCGGCTAAATCATTGAAATTATTGGTGGGCCCGGCAGGATTCGAACCTGCGACCAACTGATTAAAAGGCGTAAAATGCCCTTAAAAAAACCAAATGTTATCAATATGAGCAGGGGGTATGGGTGGGAATATTTTTAGAACGCAGACCGTTTTCCCGGACATCTTTTAAGGGCGAGCTTCCAAGCTTTACTCAACCGCTCGAAATCTGCCTTGACGGTTCCAATTTTAAATCGATCAAGATATCCGTCATCTTTCACTCCATTAAATGCAGTTATCCGGAATGCTGTGTTATTGATTTTCCGAAGATCTAGGTCCTTCGATCGCTTCCCGCCTTTCGTGTTTCCTTTATAGCGGTTTACGACACATGGTTCTTTTTCGACCCATATTTCTGCGCTAATTAATGAATTTTTTCGATCAAAGTACCAATTTTTATTTCGTTCGATTTTGCCGCCGGTTTTACCAGTTGTGGAGTAATTTAAGACCTGCTCTATAAGACTCTTTTCCCTCTTTAGATAGTCCGTCCTAATATATTTAAAAAAATCATTTGCGGACTCTCTCGCCTGTTTTCTGATGGCATACGTCTGACCCTGCCAGTCCTTACCTGGGTTTTTGTGTGCCAAAAAGGCTAGACTGCCTAATTTTTGCTTCAGATTCTTATCATCGGGCGAAAAACTCTCAAGGACCAGATATTGACGAGAACCATTTTGGTAAACCGAAAGGCAATAAATGGCATTATCTATTGTCTCAGAGCACGGTCGCTTATCTCTGACAGTCAAAGGGGGCGGTGGGTGATTTAGGTTTCTATTTGCGTAGTCAAGCCCATAAACAAATCCAATAACCGTTGCATCCTCATAGCTAGGAAACTCACTCGACCTGATAGCAAAATAATCATCCTTGAACATCCACTCTATGGGTACCCGATGCCAACCAGTGCGCAAGTATCTTTCGTAGGGTTTTGCGGAGTAGCTTACATTACGTGGTAAAATATCGCTTTCCATATGAAATCTTTTGTCCACGAACCAATGGCGCCACTGTCGAGCTCGCCAGTTACCGGAAATACGGCGACTATTTTGTTTCAGGACTTTAGCTTTAGCAGACCTCTTCTCAGCCTGAACACGCAACGCTTCTCTTTTCTTAAATTCTTTGTCAGCCCGATCGTGAAATTGAATATATTCGCCTTTAGACGCTGGGGTTCGCAATACCCGTTCTAATTCTCGGCAACTGTCTTGAGATATCTGTTCGCAATGCCTCCTTAAGCGGGTTATCGCCGGGTGCTCCGCGTTGTGATGGTCGGGAGAGCGACCGAGCAATTGGTTACACTGCTCCACTGTAACACCATCATTTCTGAGCAGCCGGATCTCTTTTTTGTACTTGGGATCGAAACTGCTCCCGTCTAGTTTAAGCGCCTTCGCACAAATGGGCGCATAATTTTTTTTCGTTGGCTTTGGACTTTTATTTTTTACTTCGGGGTTTAGGTTGGGTCGTTGCGCATCTGCCACCAAAAAGCTCTCCGACTTTTTCGCTGCTGCAAAGCTTTGCAAGATATATTTTCTCTGCGCCTCTATATCCCGCGGTAAATTTGCCTTTTTTCGAGCTCTCTCAAGTGCTGATTTAATTCTTAATGCCCGAGATTGATCGCCAGGCTCATACTTGCCGTCCTTTATGTAGGCCACGACTTGCTTTCCATTTGGGGCAATCAATAAAAATTCTCCAACAATACGCAGATTTTTCCACCGAGCGACCCGGATCAGATCGCCTTTTTTCGAATTGAGCGTACCCCAACCCGTTATTTTACCGTCTTTCCATTCGCCCTCGTATCGATCACCATTCTTTTTCCATTTTATTTGTCCCCAGCCGTCTCTCTTCCCGTTCGTGAACTGCCCGATGTATCTATTGCCAGACTTTTTCCAGTGGTAAATTCCCCAACCATTTTTCCTATTATTTTTAAAATGACCGATATACCTATTGCCAGATTTTTTCCAATGATAAATTCCCCAACCATTTCTTTTATTGTTTGAGTACTGCCCCTCGACCCGACTTCCCGACTTTTGAAAATTTTGTTCGCCCCAACCATGTCTTTTACCCTTACGGAATTCTCCGGAATATGCACCCTTAACTCCCGCACATTGGTCCCATAGTCTGATTTCAATATTTGTATCACACGCCGGCAATGTACGCCTTTTAATGTCTGCCCGTTGCCTAGATTCTAATCTATTCCGCAATCTACGTAACAAGTCACCATCATCAGACTTTTCGCTACCACTAACCCTGCCGCCCGCAAGTTTCGCTGAGACTTCCCTAAATACCGCAGTCCTTATATCCATTATTTTTTTACCAGCGGAATGCCCTTTAAAGCGTGCAATACCAATTGTTCGAGCTATGCGTCTAGAAACATCATATACCCTTGCCCCGCCCCTAAATATTATCCTTCCCTTTTGTTGTTCCGATAAACTGTCCAGCGTCAGCGTAACGATCATGAAATAGTTAATCTCACACTTTCGGCTAGCCTTAA
>PBWY01000110.1 GCA_002727395.1 Rhodospirillales bacterium
AACAAGGCTCAATGGTATTGTCATGCAAAATTCTAGCGTCGATCAACTTATAATGGATATACCCTTCCTAGTGTCTTACTTTTCAAGACAGACAGTCCTTAATCCCGGAGATATAATTTCGACCGGAACACCTGCTGGGGTAGGTCATCGTCGTGATCCGCCGGTTTATCTTAAGCCAGGAGATGTTTTAGAGATGGAGATCACAGGTATTGGAATTTTAAGAAACACGATTATTGATGAAACAGAGGTGCATCTTTATTAATTTATTTTAATCGAAAGGTAGGTTTTTCAATGAAAGTTTTAATTACATTGATATTTGCGGCTAGCGCAATGTTTATGGGACATAGTGTTGTTGCCGAAAATTGCGGGAAAATAAAAGTTGCTGAGATGAATTGGCCCTCGGCTGAATTAATAGCAAATGTTGATAAGATAATATTGGATAAAGGCTTTGGCTGCGATGTGGAATTAGTAGCAGGTGCTACAACGACAACATTCGCCTCGATGAACGAAAAAGGTCAACCTGATTTAGCAAGTGAGCTTTGGGTTAATGCACTAAGAGTTCCGTTAAAAAAGGCATTAAATGAAGGACGACTTCATATAATTAATCGAGGACCTATAACCGAACTAGGAGAAGGTTGGTGGATTACTCCCCATACGGCAAGAAAACATCCAGAATTAAAAACTGTTCTTGATGTTTTGAAGAGGCCAGAACTTTTTCCGCACCCAGAAGATAAGTCAAAGGGGGGGTTCGTAACTTGTCCGGCGGGTTGGGGTTGTCAACTTACCAATGCCAACCTTTATCGTGCTTTCGAGATGAAAAAAAAGGGGTGGCGCTTGGTTGACCCTGGCTCCTCGGCGGGTTTAGACGGTTCCATGGCAAAGGCGATACAGCGTGGAGAAAATTGGTTTGGCTATTATTGGTCCCCTACTGCAATGATCGGAAAATTCAAAATGAAAAAATTATCATTCGGCGTACCGTTCGCAGGTAGTAAAAATTGGGATGGTTGTATTGTTAAACCGGAACAGGAATGTGCTGACCCCAAACCATCAGCTTGGACCAAGTCAGAAGTGCACTCGGTAATAACTGATCGATTTATGAAAAGGGGTGGTGCCGCTTTAGCATATTTAAAAAACCGAGTTTTTCCAGGGTCTGTTATGAATGCCATGTTGGTTTACATGTCAAAGAATCAAGCTAGCGGACAGGATGCAGCTATTGAATTCCTGCAGAAAAACCGGAATATTTGGGGAAATTGGGTATCACCTAAAATTGCTAGAAAAATTGAGTCTGTGAAATTTTAAATAAAAAATTTTTATTTTTCAAAGACTCTTTGAAGAGATAAAAATGGAGATTTTTGATAATTTTCCAACGATGGGTAGGCAAGACCTGCGTGACTTCAAGAATGTTATTGATTCCAGTTTTCGAGAGTTTTCTAGGGCATACGGAGAAAATTTAGAAAATTTTTTTGAACCCTTATTGTTTTTTTTAATTTGGTTTGAAAGGTGCCTAATTAGTGCCCCTTGGCCTTTAATAATTGTTGTAATTGCGGTGCTAGCTTGGGTTGGATCAAAAAGCTGGTATATTGTCGTCGGTTCCGTAGTAGCATTTTTGATCATCGGCTACTTTGGAATGTGGGAAAATACCATGGCAACAATTGCCATTATTTCTGTCGCAACATTCCTATGTATTCTTTTCGGAATACCGATAGGTATATGGATGGCAAAATCTGATCGTGCTCGCTCCGCATTTACCCCTCTACTAGATGTGATGCAAACAATACCAAGTTTTGTTTATTTAATCCCTGTGGTTATGTTGTTAGGTATAGGAAAAGTACCCGGACTTTTAGCTGTTTGTATTTACGCTGTACCGCCTATTGTGAGGCTTACTGATCTTGGTATTCGTTTGGTTGATAAGGAGGTATTAGAAGCGGCTGATGCCTTCGGAGCTAGTTATCGTCAAAAACTTTGGGATATACAAATTCCGCTTGCGTTACCAAATATTTTTGCCGGAATTAATCAGACAATAATGATGGCCCTCGCGATGGTTGTGATAGCATCTATGATCGGGGTCAAAGGTTTAGGGGTTCCCGTCCTTCGCGCAATTTCAAATCAATATTTAGCTCTCGGTGTAATGAATGGGTTGGCGATAGTTGCACTAGCTATAATCTTTGATCGGATCCTACAAAAATACGGCCATCGGCTTCAACGTCATCGTCAAAATCAAGTCCATAACTAATATTAAAGTGCAGATAATAAATTTATTCAAGATTTTCGGACCAAACCCCAATAGTGTTTTGCCCTTGATAAGGGATGGTATTTCTAAGACGAGTTTACTAAGAGATCATGGCCATGTCCTTGGTCTAAGTAACATTAGCTTGTCAGTTCCTGCTCAAAAAATTCAGGTGGTCATGGGCCTCTCAGGGTCCGGTAAGTCTACTTTAATTCGCCACATTAATCGTTTGGTTGAGCCCACCTTCGGCCAAGTATTTGTAGATAACGCAGATATATTAAAATTGTCTCGGGACCAGCTACTTAGTTTTAGGAGAAACAATGTATCTATGGTCTTTCAGAATTTTGCTCTTCTACCCCATCGTAATGTTGAACAAAATGTTGCTTACGGAATTATCAATCAAGGCTGCAGTGAGGCTACCGCTTTTAAAAGATGTAAGGAATGGATAGATAAAGTCGGTCTGATTGGGTATGAGAAGCATTTTCCCTGTCAACTTTCTGGCGGAATGCAACAGCGCGTGGGTATTGCCCGGGCTTTGGCAACAGGTGCAGAACTTCTACTTATGGATGAAGCTTTCTCCTCTTTAGATCCCTTAACCCGTTCAGATATGCAAAATATTTTACTGAAACTACAATCGGAGTTAAAAAAAACCATTATATTTATAACCCATGACCTTAATGAAGCACTTAAGATCGGAGATCGAGTCGCGATCCTCAGAGATGGGTTATTAGTGCAAGAAGACGAACCACAAAATATTATTTTGAAACCAGCAGATAAATATATATCAAATTTTACATCAGAAATTGAACGCGGAAAGTTTATTAAAGTAAGTGCGGTTATGGAGAAAAGTGGGCAAGGAGCTAAACTAACCCTGAGTTCAGATATGACAATCAACGAGGCGCTACAAGAATTTGGTTCTTATGGTCAAGATAAAGCCAATGTAATTGATGAAAAAGGTAATATGATCGGTTTCGTCAATTTAAAAAAATTAATTAATTCTATGATACCGCCTGAAGGTACGGGCATAAAACGCCCAAACTAGATATAGTTGTTAATGATTCAAATAATATTATCCACGAATTTATCGTCACTTCTGCATCGGATTATTACATGCTCGCGGGTCCTAAAATAGGTTATGATTGTTGTTTCATTGATTGCGGATATACCGAAAGTCGAGAGTTGATATGGTCATCTCGATTTAGTAACTTAGAAGAAGTTGCTGATAATATTCTTTCTTTAAACACATTGGTAGGGGTGAGAAAAATTGACCGATTTATCCCAGCTAAAAATCAAAGTATTTGCCGATGGGGCAGATCTAGCAAGTATCAAAGAACATGTTGGAAACCCTATCGTTAAGGGTTTTACGACTAATCCATCGCTTATGCGTAACGCGGGAGTTAGTGATTATAAATCTTTTGCACTTTCTGCCTCAAAGTTGGTAGCTGGAAAGCCAATCAGTTTTGAAGTTTTTTCTGATGATGCTGACGAAATGGTCAAGCAGGGTCAGGAAATTGCTAGTTGGAACGATAACATCAATGTGAAAATTCCGGTAATTAATACAGAGGGCAAAAGTACAATTTCAGCTATTCAGTCCTTGTCGAGAGATGGTATTACAGTAAATGTCACTGCAATCTTTACGAGAGATCAATACGAACGAGTCATTGATGCAGTTTCTGAGAAACATCCATCTATTATATCAATATTTGCTGGGCGTATAGCTGATTCTGGTATTGATCCGACAGAGACTATGAGAGCTGCAGTGGAATACGCAAAATCCAAGCCAAAGGCTGAGATTTTATGGGCGAGCACTCGAGAACCGCATAGTATAATTCAAGCGGAAGCATGTGGGTGTCAAATAATTACTGTTGAACGATCAATTTTAGATAAAGCGTGTCAGTTATTCGGCAAAAATTTGCAACAATACTCAGTAGAGACTGTAAAACGATTTTATGATGACGCAATGTCGTCAGGATTTTCTATACCAATTTAGTGGTCAGCAATTAAATGTTCTTCATGAAGCATTAATGAGCTAGGATCATTAGTCTATATCGTCAGGTCACGAAAATAGCTTGCCTAGCAGAAGTTATACACAAGATAACTCAATTTTAAGATTTGATACTAGGGCTTCATATCCGTTGGCAATATAAAAAGGTAAATATAGATTGGCTGATTGGGGGTAAAACGGCTTCATCATAAAAAGATGTAGATGCAGAAGACTTAATCGATAGCGAAGTCTTTAAATAATCCTGGTAGGTAGAATTTTGAGAATTATGTAAAATTTGTATTATATCGTTTCAAAGCCATCAATTTCACACTAATGTTTGGAAAAACGGCACGGAATTAATCTGAGTTCTATGATGGGAGGGGTTAATGGCTATTTTAAGGTTTCAGGATGGTAGATAAGTCGACTTGTGTTAACAAAAAAGAAAAAAAGGTTAACGAGAGTCTAATTTTACCTGCGCAACGCAAGCTTAAGAGAAGGTTCCCTACGGCTCAAGATTTACGCATTCGGGCCCGGAAAAAGCTCCCTAATTTTGCTTTTGAATATGTTGACGGGGGTGCGGGCAGTGATAAAGGAATTATAAGAAATTGGGATGCCTTTGACTCCATAGAATTGGTACCAAGATATGGTAAAGTGGTCGCACCCCCTCCAACGAATATAACACTTTTCGGTAAAGGTTATTCTGCTCCCGTTGGTATCTCTCCTATAGGAGGTCCAGGAACTGGTTTTCCAGGTGCGGAGACCTACTTCGCTAGGGCTGCCCAAGCTGCAGGGGTTCCCTATACTCTTGGCGTCCTTTCTGCGATTACTATTGAGCAAGCAGCAACTATCGCTCCCGATGTACTATGGCTCCAGTTATATCGTTTTCCGAGGAAGAACCATTCAATTGGACTGGATCTTGTAAAGCGTGCCGAGGCGGCCGGTGTGCAGGCTTTGATGCTGACTTGGGACTCTCCCGTCAGGACCACACGCCCCAGGGAAGTGAAAAGCGGTATCATGGCACCATTTAAACTCACAAATAGATTAAGATTGGATGCATTGTCATCACCATCTTGGCTTTTGTCTATGCTACGAAATGGTATTCCAAGGTTTGTGAGCCTGCGCCCATATATGGAGGGTCGAACGGGTATCCAGGAGTCGACTGAGTTTATTCAGGCTGAGTCTGGCGGTGCTTTTACATGGGAGGAAGTGGCCCTTTACAGAGATGCATGGAGGGGGCCATTGCTGATTAAAGGTGTGCTGCACCCTGAAGATGCTAAAAGGGCGATTGCTGCGGGAATTGACGGACTGGTGGTTACCAATCACGGTGGTCGACAAATTGATGCGCTTCCAGCGTCAATAGATGCGCTTCCGGTTATTTCCGAGCAAGTAAACGGAAAAGCAGAAATTATCGTTGATAGTGGTATCCGCTCAGGGGTAGATGTGGCCCGTGCAATTGCACTGGGTGCCAATGCTGGCTTCTCTGGCAAAGCTTTTCTTTGGAGTTTGGGGGCACTGGGTGCACGAGGTCCAGGTCATTTAATAAACCTTTTTAAAGATGACTTGAGCGCCACGTTAGGACAACTTGGTTGTCATTGTGTCGAAGATCTAAGGGCAGTCACGGTTCGTCACCCCGGGGCCTATTCACGAGATGATTTTTCTAGTTTAGATTAAAGATATATAGATAAAGAAAAATCTAGGATATTATACCTACAAGCCTTCGGTTTACTAATTGGTAAACTATGTTCGCACTAATGAGGTCCACTATGGATTTTGATCTAATAATTAGAAATGGTAATATCGCTGATGGAAGCGGCGAGGGAATATTTGAAGGCGATATTGCTGTTAGTTCAGGTAAAATTGTTGCTGTAGGAAAGGTATCTGGTCGAGCTCAACAGGAAGTGGAAGCCAAAGGAATGTTGGTTACTCCGGGCTTTGTAGATATTCACACACACTATGACGGACAGGCTACATGGGAAGAACGTCTCGTGCCCTCGAGTTGGCATGGTGTTACAACTACCGCCTTTGGTAATTGCGGCGTCGGATTTGCTCCAGTTCGCGCTAAGGATAGGCAAAGTCTCATAGATCTTATGGAGGGTGTTGAGGAAATTCCTGGCTCAGCTTTGCATGAAGGTCTTGAATGGGATTGGGAGTCTTTTCCAGACTATCTCAACGCTCTTGATCGCCGCAAACATGATATAGACCTTTGTGCGCAATTACCTCATGCCGCATTAAGAGTGTTTGTTATGGGAGAACGTGCCCTGAATCTTGAAGATGCAAATGAAGAAGATATACGCGCCATGCGTTTTTTAGCTACTGAGGCTATGAAGGCAGGTGGTTTCGGTTTCACGACTTCCCGTTCTTTAAACCATATGACAGTAAAAGGAGATCCAACACCAACCCTCAGAGCTCGAGAAAATGAACTTTCTGGCATTGCTTTGGGTCTTAGAGATGCCGGACGTGGCGTGATGCAAATGATAGGTGAGTTCAGCGCGGATGAACGCCATGAAGAAATAGAAATGTGGCAGAGAATTATGCGAAATTCCGGGCGCCCATTATCAATAACCGTCACACAACGGCACCGGGATCCGGAAGGATGGAAAGATATCATGGCCGGGATTGATGAGGCATGTGGTCAGGGCCTAGAAATGCGGGCTCAAATTGCTCCTAGGTCCATTGGTGCTATTTATGGGCTCAGTTTGAGCCAGAATGCATTTTATCTACATCCTTCCTATAAGGCTATCGCGCATAAAACTCTCAAAGAAAAGGTTTCTATTATGCGGAACCCAGAATTCCGGAAAAAACTTTTGGCAGAAAAACCGGAACATAAAAGTGAACGATTGATACAAAGGACTGCTAATTTTCAATTCACATTTCGCCTTGGAAACCCACCGAACTATGAGCCACCTGAGAAGGATTCGGTTCTCAATATGGCAAAAAGAATGGGCCGCGATCCATTAGACCTTATGTACGATTTATTGTTGGAGGATAATGGCAGCGCATTTTTGTTTTCTCCTAATACTAATTATGCTGATTATAATTTAGATGCTTGTCACGAGATGATAAAGCATCCGCGGAGTTGTCTGGGTTTGAGTGATGGTGGTGCTCACGTAGGCCATATTTCAGATTCTGGTTACCCAACTTTTGTTCTCACTCACTGGGGCCGTGACCGTAAAAATGGTCGAATTGATCTAGCGTGGCTCGTGAGGTGGATAACAAGTGCCACTGCTGAGGCTATAGGACTCTACGATCGCGGTCGTATCGCTATTGGATATAAAGCGGATATCAATATTATTGATTATGATAATCTGGGGCAGAGCTATCCTTATTTGACATATGATCTTCCAAAGGGGGGACGTCGTCTGATGCAGAAAGGTCAAGGCTATAAAGCGACCTATTTGAATGGGATGGCAACTTATATAGATGGCGATTCTACAGGTTTATTGCCAGGAAAATTAGTTCGGGGTCCGCAGAGTTGTCCCGTTTAGCGTAAAAAAGATCAGGCCTGGTCGGGGGCAACTACCTCATTACCAGATGGTACTACAATTAGCTCTTGATTTGGTTGGCGAGTGACGCCCGGCGGATCTTCGCCATTTTCCATCATCTTTATTGCTTCACGAAGGTGGCGCCGAAATAAGGCGACCCCCCGGTCCGAAGTAGCTAGATGTTCCAAAGCATGTCTTGCAATAGGTCTCTGGCTAGTCTGAGCCTCCCAATCATCTGGTGCTCTTTGTTTTTCCTCGTATGAACGAACAAGGGGTGCGTCTGGCGGTTGAAATATCTTTTTATTGGGATCAATTAGTTCTACGTGAAATCCGATAGTGTTTTCATTGTCAACAGGAACCCACCAGCCAACCATTCGGGCACGTTCTGTTTCACGGTCGGGGTCAGTGCCGGTGACCTCTGTTGGTGGGACGGACCTTGCTGTCGGCACAAATATCGTAGAAGTTCGGGTTAATTTATACCCGCTGTCAAGATCTGTGGTACGGATATAGGATACGTGGGTGTTGGCGTGTTTATAATCGTAAGTTGGTTCTACAGCCATGACTTCTGAAAACTCAAATAAGCCGGGGTTCCATCCGTGGAGGATATTCGTATGCACTGGGTCCGCCGCGTTCTCCTGTAATTGAAGCCAATTACATTTCGCCACTTCCCCTCGGCTAAAATTTCGATAGGCAAGGTAATCAGCATTTTCGTCTTCCAATACATCATATTTTGGAAGTAAGGGTTTCTTATCTAACGGACCCATGTAAGCGAATACCAGGCCCTTATATTCTTGGGCCGGGTACCAAGGTTGGTTGATTTCGTCCTTGTAATTACTTTCTTTGGGTTCCCCTGGTTGGTCGAGACACTGCCCTTCAGAATTGAATAACCATCCATGATAGCAACACCGAAGCCCGTTTTTTTCAATGCGTCCATATTCCAAAGATGTTCCGCGATGACAACAATGAGCTCCCAAGACACCAACATTGCCGGATTTGTCTCGGTAGGCAACTAACTCTTCATCAAGTATTTTGATAAACTTGGGTAAATCTGCAAGTTCAGAAGACATACAGACTGGTTGCCAATATCTTCTAAGCAGCTCTCCCATTGGGGTGCCTAAGCCGACGTGAGTAAGGACGGAGTCCTCAGGAGGGACCACGGCATTTCGTCCATAGCCCGATTCTCTAATAGTAGCCATCTAGTCTACCTGTTACAAATTCGAATTTATTTAACCAAATTAATTTTATACAAAAATAGGAAAAGACTCCGCTAAGAGTCAATAAAACCCGTGTTATTTTTTTTACTGAAGTGATATTTAGGTTCTAAATCGTCGAAATTTATTTTTCAAAGGTACGGATTAGGGAAATGGTAAAAAGAATACTGAAGATTGCACTGGATCGTTATGACAGGCATCTACCTTTTTATGATGGCACTGCCATACCTCCTAAGGACATTATATTTGACGTAAAACAGGTCGGACAAGGCACTAGTTTTAGAGATGGGAATGACCGACATGGAAGAATGATCCATAAACATGAATTTGATATCGCAGAATTTTCTATGTCGAGCTATCTCATGGCTAAAGAAAGAAAGTTACCGCTTACTGCCATCCCGGTTTTTCCGCGCCGGCTTTTTAGCCAAAGTCAAATGTGGGTTCACCCCGATTCAGAACTTTGGCATCCTAGAGATTTGCTAGGAAAGAAAGTAGCTATTAGCTCTTTTCAGACAACTTTATCGCTTCTGGCTAAAGGTGATTTAAAATTTTTTTATGGTGTCCCCTGGGAAGAAATTCAATGGTTGTTGACCGCGAAAGAAAAAGTCAAATTTAAAACTAAAGCGGGAGTTAGAACTGAATTTATCGGTGACCGTGAACAGCTCGGTTATTTTCTAGAAACTGGAAAAATTGACGCTTTTTTCTTGCCACACCCCCCCCATTCAGTCGCCACAGGTGAAACTAGGGCGCGGCACCTATTTGCTGATAGCAAAGCTGAGGAATTAAAATATTATAAACAGTTTGGTGATTTTCCAATTATGCACGTAATTGTAATGCATCAAGATCTTGCTGATGCCATGCCACAACTTGGAAGAGAGTTAATGAAAACATTTAACGATGCCCGTGATTTAGCCGAGGGCTATTACGAGGACCCTAATTGGTCACGTTTAGCCTGGGGACGCCATCTTTATGAGGAAGAAGCTAAACTCTTCGCAGGTAATTTGTGGCCTAACGGATTTGCAAAAAATCGCGACAATATTTCAAGGTTTATAAGATATTCTCATGACCAAGGCCTAATAGATAACCCCTATGAGGCAGAAGAATTATTTATCAAAAATACCCTAGATACTTAATAAATCCCACGACTATTGAGCTCTAAGTTTAAATTTATTTTTAAAAAATCTATTACAGAGAAGGCTTAGATTCTCTTTGTCCGTTTTGTTCCATTAATGGCATAATATCATCAATCCATTGTTGACATTCTGTTTTATAGTCCACCCATGATATTAAAATACCGCTGATACCCATTTTGATGAGGTCATTCATGCCGTCGACAATTTGCTCGGGAGTCCCAATCAAGGGATAACCGCCGTGCCCGCCAATAAAATGTCTGCGAAACTCGTTTAAAACATCGGATGGTAATGTCTCGGACTGCATTTCAAAAATCTCAAGTAAATTATTTACAGCGACATTGTCACCTTTTTCAACGATATAGTAATCAGCATAGTCTTTAGCCTCTTTTTCTGTTTCCCTGCAGACGACATAGACGTGAATCCAGACCTGAATATTTCGGTTAATCTCCTTTGCCATCATCTTTAGATTGTCCACTTGTGCTTTGCCACCATCAATATTTCTCTCTTTCAACAATACAAAATTCATATCTGTTTGAGTGGCCGCAAATTTTTTTCCTGCCACTGACCCTCCAGCATTCATTACGGGTGGCATCGGCTTTTGTATTGGCTTGGGCTCGCTCCAGACAGATTTAGAATTGAACCAACGCCCTTTAAAGTCGAATTC
>PBWY01000111.1 GCA_002727395.1 Rhodospirillales bacterium
AAATCATTTGTTTATAAAGCAGAAATATCTGGAAAGATTAAAGCAGCTATCATTCTTCCGGATGTAAAAAATTACCCAGATGATCAAGTGGAATTAATTGCATCTGAAAACGTTAGGGAGAGACTTTCTCTACAAGATGGTGATCAAGTGAATATAGAAATTTGGGTTGATGGGAGCTTGGATTAAATGGAACCTTTAGTCATTAATTCTGGCCGTTCAGAACTTTGGCGTTACCCATTGCCGGGGGCAACAGGGGGTTCGGGTATAACAGAGGTAGATATCATAGTCGTGGAGTTAAACACACCGAGTGGTGAAACAGGCATGGGCTTTAGTTATGTTTTGGGCGGCGGCGGGCATGCCGTTTCGTTGATGGCATCAAATATGCTGCAGGAATTTGTCATAGGTAAAACACAAATTCCTCCTCAGGCCCTATGGCATTCTTTAACTAGGTCCCTAAACCGTTTGGGAAGGGGTGTGGGGTATTTGGCAATTTCTGCTATCGATGTTGCAGCATGGGATTTGTGGGCTAAAACGCAAAACAAAACCCTGGGCGAGGTTTTAGGAGGCACTTCCAAACCCATACCGGTATATGGCAGCGGTGGGTTCGGTCCCAAGCAACCACCCGAAGATGCAGTTAAACAGGCCATTTGGTATGTGGATAAAGGGTATTCAGCAGTTAAATTGCGTTTTGCAGGTGATTTCGAAGATATCGAAAGACTAAGGGCAGTTCGTGAAGCTCTGCCAGATACGGTGAAGATTATGGGTGATGCAAATGAAAAATGTGATTTACTCACTGCCAAGTGGCTCGCAAATGCATGTGCTGATTATAATTTAGCATGGCTAGAGGAACCCCTTAAGGCCGAGGACATTAAAGGATATGAGCAGCTAGCGTTACATTCGCCAATCCCCTTGGCAACTGGAGAGCACCACCAAGGTTTGGTTGAATTAACACCATTCTTTAAATCCAAATCTTGCGCTGTAGTGCAGCCCGATTTGGCCATGACAGGCGGCATTACGGAAACAATGCGTATTGCGACAATCGCCGGTTACTATGGTCTCGTGGTTGCACCTCATTTTTTACCTGCTCTATTCGTGCACGTTGCTGTGGCTAATCCTGCGGTTAAGTGGTTGGAACACTTCCCATTACTGGAGCCACTATTTTATACGACAGCGAGCATTGATGAAAATGGTATGATAAGTCCGCCGGATTGTTCTGGTCATGGTTTATCTTGGGCTTCCGGGGTTCGGGATGAATTCAGAGTTGATATTTGAGTTTGACAAAAAATAGGTCCTATAAAGATTCTATAGAATGTTTATATATTTCGGGGTCAACGTTGCCACCTGAAAGCACGACCACTACATTTTTACCTTCAATATCAATTGTTTTAGCCATTATAGCCGCTATAGCCGCGGCTCCACCCGGTTCTAATACTAGTTTTTCTTTAAAAAATGCCAGGGACATAGCTTTAAGTATATCCTTATCTGTTACGGTAAGCCCACCACTCAGAAGTATTTTGTTAATAGAAAAAGTCAATTTGCCGGGCTTAGTTACCTGCAAAGCATCACAAATAGAGCGTTGGTTTTCGGCAATCGTTTCAATTTTCCCATTTTTCAGGGATCTTGCGGTGTCATCAAAGTTTTCAGGTTCAACAGTGTAAAGCTCAACATTTGGTAAAACATGTTTTATGGCGATCGCGATGCCGGCGATCAGTCCTCCTCCGCTACACGGGACCAAAACAATATCGGGTTTTTCACCTAAGGCAGCCATTTGATCGATAATTTCTAATCCCACAGTCCCTTGACCTGCAATTGTAAATGAATGGTCAAAGGGAGGAATTAGTATACCACCCTTCTCCTCTACAATCCCTCTAGCTATATCTTCACGAGATTCAGAGTTACGATCATAAAATACAATTTCCGCTCCCAACTTTTTCGTGGCCTCAATTTTTATACGCGGGGCGTCTTTGGGCATGACAATTGTTGCGGTCAGTCCTTCTATCCTAGCAACCTTTGCCACGGCGTGGGCGTGGTTTCCGGAGGAATAAGCTATTAAGCCTTGAATCTTTTCGTCTTCTCCGAGCTGTCTAATGAAATTTATGGCTCCACGAATTTTGAATGACCCAGTTAGCTGTAAATTTTCTGCTTTCATAAAAACCTTTGCATTAAAGGCATCGCTTAATATTTCTGATTGTATCAATGGCGTCTTTTTTATCGCCCCAGCTAATCGAAGCTTCGCGTTGATCACGTCTTGATAACTTATTGTGCTATTTCCCAATACCATCAGAGCTGATACTTCAATTACTTTTGAATTTTGACCGTTCTAAATAATATATTTGTTAAAATATAGTTATATCTCAAAATAATACTTTTCCTTAAACAGCTATCAGTAATTCAATGGCTTGCCGGGCTCAGTTTTAATAACTAGTCTCTAATTCGAATAAATAATTAAGCTGTCAGGTCTTATACCTAGAGAATGACGAGGATAACAATGTTCCACGGATCTATTTGTGCACTCATCACGCCTTTTGATAAAGGAAAAGTTGATGAAAATTCCTATGAAAAATTTGTCAATTGGCAAATTGAACAGGGTACAGATGGTCTCGTTCCCTGCGGGACAACTGGAGAATCGCCAACACTTAGCCACAGCGAACATAAACGTGTCGTTGAAATGTGCATAAGTGTATCAAATGGAAGGGTTCCCGTAATAGCCGGCACAGGTTCAAACTCAACCGATGAAGCAGTAATGTTGACGGAACATGCCAAAAAAGCTGGTGCAGATGCAGCTCTGGTTGTCACGCCCTATTACAATAAACCTACCCAGGAAGGTTTGTATCTTCATTATAAAGCGATTAATGATGCAGTAGATTTACCCATTATTATATATAATATCCCGGGACGCAGCATCATAGACATGTCAGTTGAGACGATGGCACGCTTGGCCAAATTATCCAATATTGCTGGCGTCAAAGATGCAACAAACGATGTTGGTAGAGCAACACTCCAGAAAAATGCAATTGGTATGGATTTCATACAATTGTCCGGCGAGGATGGAACACAGATTGGGTTTTTAGCTCAGGGTGGCGTCGGTTGTATTTCTGTCACCGCCAATATTGCTCCCAAGGAAATGTCAGAATTTCATAAAGCCTGGCGGAGGGGCGACCTTGACGGAGCTCAGGCCTTGAACGAGCGGCTCATGCCTCTTCATACTAATTTGTTTTGTGAATCTAACCCCGGTCCGGTAAAATATGGTGCAAGCCTTCTCGGTAAGTGTAGTGCGGATACTCGTCTGCCCTTGGGACCGTTATCTGATAGCAGCAAACAAATTATTGAAGAATCCATGAGGTCTGCTGGATTGCTAAACTAGCTGTGATGGCAGGCGAACTTAATCCGGTCAAAGTTGCGGCACAAAACCGTAAGGCGCGTTATAACTACACGATAGAGGAACGCCTTGAGGTGGGTATAGTCCTGAACGGTAGCGAGGTGAAGTCGCTACGAGAAGGTAGGGCAACCATCAGTGAGTCGTATGCTACCGAACAATCTAACGAACTTTTCCTGATTAACAGTTACATTCCAGAATATAAACAAGCTGGTCAGTTCAATCATGAGCCCCGAAGACCGCGGAAACTATTATTGCAGCGCCGACAAATAGGAAAACTCATAGGTGCGATACAACGTGAAGGCATGACATTGGTACCCCTAAAACTTTATTTTAATGATCGTGGGATGGCAAAACTGGAGCTTGGTCTTGCTAAAGGGAAACGATTATACGACAAAAGACAGTCAGAAAAGAAAAAAGACTGGAGTAGACAAAAAGCAAGGCTAATGCGTGATAAGGGTTAAATTATGTAGTGAGAGTCAAAACCCGAAATAACTTAAAGTTAAAAATGTTAAGAGTTTTAAAATGATTAAAAAAATTGGTCTGGTATTTTGAAGCGTAATCGTCTACCTCCTGGTCAGCGCATTGTTAAAAACTGGCCAGTGCTTGATCTTGGCACTAAACCTAAATTGGACCTTGATAAATGGGCTTTGACTATTGATGGTGATGTTAGAAAACCCGTTAAATGGACTTGGTCACAATTCCTCAGTCAACCCCATGAGGAAATGATTTCTGACATTCACTGTGTTACTGGTTGGTCGCGTTACGACAATCGTTGGGTCGGAATAAAGGCAAGTCATATTATCGAGACAGTTAAACCATTATCCAAAGTTAAACACTGCGTTTTTCAAAGCTACGATGGTTATAAAACCAATATTTCTATTAAACAATTTACGGAATCTAACGTTATGTTGGCGTTCAAGTGGAATGGAGATTTATTATCAGCAGGGCATGGAGGTCCAGTTAGAGCTCTGTTGCCTAGTCAGTATTTTTGGAAAAGTGCGAAATGGATAAGAAAAGTAGAATTTTCTCATGCTGATCAACTTGGGTATTGGGAGTTGCGCGGGTATCATAATAATGGAAATCCTTGGAAGGAAGAACGCTACAGTAATTAAAACTGCTGAAGATTTAAAAATGATAGAAATCTATTAGAAAAGGAAAAGATATGAGTATGTTAAAAATTGGTAGTGAGGCCCCTCATTTTTCATTAGAAAATCAAAATGGGGACCTAGTAGATTTATCCGATTTTTGCGGTAAAAAAGTTCTTCTTTGGTTTGTTCCGCGGGCATTCGGAAAAAACTGAACAGTTGAGGCTAAGGGGTTCCGTGACCGAGTCCAAGAGTTTCAAGATAAAAATTCCGAATTAATCGGCATTACTTTCAGTTCCGTTAATGATTTGAAAGACTGGAGTGAAGCATGTGGGATGAAACTAAATCTCCTCTTTGACGCTAATCGTGACGTCGCAATCGCCTATGGTGCGGCTGAAAGTAAAGACCAAGAGAGGCCGACCAGAATTTCAGTTTTAATTAGTGAGGATGGAACAATTCTAAAAATTTACGAGGGGTTCGATGTTTTATCGCACTCTGACGAGGTGTTGGCGGATCTATCCTAAATAAATTTGCGTATAGTTTGGAAAACGTCATTAAACATTTTTTCGGTTAAGCGGCCAGTATTGGTATTGTACCTTGAACAGTGATAGCTATTTATAAGTAAAGGTAAATTAGGAAGTTTATGCAAGGCATTGTGTTG
>PBWY01000051.1 GCA_002727395.1 Rhodospirillales bacterium
AAAAGCGAGAGGTTTGGCTTGAAATATCTGATATTGGTGTCGACGAATTTGATAAAATGATGGCAGCTCAAAAAGCACGTCAGGATCAGGTGCCAAGGATTGGTGATAATGCGCCTGATTTTAGGCTAGAGCGTCTCGATAGAAGTAAAAAGCGTTCCGGCGAGTATGTCAGATTATCTGACCTCAAAGGAAAATCCGTCGCCCTTTGTTTTGGCTCCTATACTTGACCACCTTTTCGAGACCAGTCCGTGCGACTGAACGAGATATATGAGGCTAATAAAGACAATATCGAATTTTTCCTAATCTATATACGTGAGGCACACCCTTCTGATGGTTGGCAGACATTGCAAAATCTTGAAGCAGAAATTTTTTACAAAGCTCCCAAGACGTCTGACGAAAGAGCTGATGTTGGTAATGCATGTCAAATTGGTCTTGCTCTTAAATATCCAATCCTCCTCGATAATATCGATGACGAAGTGGAGAGGAATTATGTTGCCGCTCCAATTCGCCTCTTTGTTATCGACCCAGACGGGAAGATTGCCTATGCTGGTAAGGAAGGACCCCACTTGTTTGATCCTGACGGATGGGAGGAAGCCATTAAGCGACAAACAACCTAATATAGATGCGGCCAAAAGTCCGTGGTGTCAGTTATGACTGAACACTCGGCCAGTGTTGAACTATCCACTATCCCCTCAGTTGATAAGATTCTACGAACAGAGTCTGTTAAAATGCTGATAAACAAATTTGGCCGACCTTCCGTTATCAAAGCGGTGCGTGAAGACCTAGAGAAAATACGGCATTCTATCCAAGATAAGAACAGCCAAAATTTCATTAAGGTAGATGTTGAAACAATAATCGAGCGTATAAACGCTAGGCTGATCTCGAGCCTCGAACCTTCTCTCAAAGCAGTCTTTAATTTAACAGGCACCGTAATTCATACCAACCTAGGGCGGGCTCCGCTGCCTAGTGAAGCGATTGATGCGATGGCTGCCGTTTCCGAAGGAGCCAGTAACCTTGAATATAATTTGAAAACTGGTAAAAGGGGTGACCGCGATTCTCATCTTGAGAAGTTATTGATTCAACTTACAGGCGCCGAAGCAGTCACGGTCGTCAACAATAATGCGGCAGCGGTTCTGCTCATCCTTAACAGCCTTGCCCTTCGCAAAGAAGTAATAGTATCTCGTGGAGAATTAGTTGAAATTGGTGGTGCATTCAGAATTCCGGAAATTATGACCCGTGCCGGTGCAAAACTAAAAGAAGTGGGGACTACCAATCGTTCTCATGCTCGGGACTATAAGGAGGCTATCAGCAAAAAGACAGCAATGCTGATGAAAGTTCATACCAGTAATTATGAGGTTACCGGTTTTACGTCCAATGTAACAGAATGCGACCTCGCAAAAATCGCCCAGAACGACCAAGTCCCGTTTGTAATTGATCTAGGTAGCGGAACGATGGTCAATTTAGAAAAATTTGGATTGCCGCATGAACCCACTGTCCAAGAAGCACTTTCAAATGGAGCGGATTTAGTTAGTTTCAGTGGCGATAAATTATTGGGGGGGCCACAAGCGGGGGTAATAGCTGGTCGAAAAGAGTTGATAGCTAAGATAAAGAAGAACCCAATGAAGAGGGCAATGCGTTGTGACAAAATGACGATAGCAGCCCTGACCGCAATCCTAAAAATTTATTCCAACCCCAAACAATTATGCGAACGAATACCAACGCTGCGACTCCTGACGCGTGACCCAAACGAAATACATCAAACAGCAAAACGTATTATCCCGGCTTTAAAAGCAAAACTGGGAAAAACATATTCAATCAAAATAGAACCCTGCCAAAGTCAGATTGGAAGCGGAGCATTACCAACGGAGAAAATACCGAGTGTTGCGCTAAAAATAAGTTTAAAGATGAAGAGGGGTTCAGGTAAAAGTTTAAATGGCCTCTCAAAAATCTTTAGAGAATTACCTAAGCCGGTTATTGGACGAATTCAGGATAACGCGTTCTGGATGGACTTGCGTTGCCTAGAGAAAAATCATGAGGACACTTTTTTAAAACAATTAAACAAAATGATAATAATTTGATAATTGCCACTTCAGGACACATAGACCACGGGAAGACATTGTTGGTAAAGGCGCTGACAGGGATTGATACTGACCGTCTCCCCGAAGAAAAAAACCGAGGTATTTCTATTGATCTCGGCTACGCTTATCACAAACTTGATGATGAAAAGGTGTTGGGCTTCGTCGATGTACCCGGTCATGAAAAATTTGTCCGGAACATGTTAGCCGGGGTAACTGGCATTGATTATGCTCTTCTTGTCATTGCAGCTGATGATGGACCAATGCCGCAAACTGAAGAACATCTTTCTATTCTCGACCTACTGGGCGTTTCCAAGGGGGCAGTTGCAATAACAAAAATTGATCGCGTTGAACCGAAGCGGATTGATGAGGTTATCACACTCACTGAAATTTTGCTTGATGGAACTAGTCTTGAAGGAGCCGAGATCTTTCCTGTTTCCGCTATTTCACGGCTCGGCCTAAATGAACTATGGACTCATTTGAAGAGCTTAGAGATGGGTTTTGATAATGACCGACGAAAAGGAAATTTTCGCCTAGCCATTGATCGACGATTTACGGTACCTGGTGCTGGCCTAGTTGTCACCGGCAATGTCTTTTCAGGTAAAGTACAAATCGGCGATAAATTGACTTTGTCACCGGCTGGAACTGAAGCGCGTGTGCGCGGCATTCATGCACAAAATCTTAGTGCAGATAGCGGGGGGTTCGGGCAACGTTGTGCTCTTAATATAACCGGGCCGAATTTACAAAAAGTTACTATTCGTCGTGGCGACTGGTTGTTGGATGAGAAACTTCATGCGCCCACACGTCGTTTTGACACGCGCATTAAGTTGCTTAAATCTGAATTACGAGCTTTAAAACACTGGACCCCAGTCCATCTGCACATCGGCGCCATAGATGTAAACGCCCGTGTCGCCTTGCTTGATGGAAAAGAAATTGCCCCCGGTAGTTCCGGATACGTACAGATGGTCCTCGACAAGTCGATTAGTACATTTCATGGAGATCGCCTAATTCTTCGCGACCAATCTGCGAGGCGTACCATAGCAGGTGGTAAAGTAATTGACCCTTTCGCTCCCGCTCGGGGTCGTTCTAAAACTGAACGCCTAGCAACAATTGCCGCCATGGAGGTTGGGGAGCCGGAAGCGTCGATAACATCTTTACTCAACACCTCTTCCGAAGATATCAATCTCTCAAAATTTACACTTAGCCGTAATATGAAAATCGAGGACACCGTGAAGCTCTGTTCTAATATTGAAATTGTTGTTTCAGAGGTCGAAAAAGAGCGGTGGGGATTTAATGTAAACAGGTGGAAATCTTATTCTGAAAATATTTTAAAAATACTTGAACGAAGACATCGAGAAAAACCAGATGAGCCTGGTCTCGCTGAGAACAACGTCCGGGCAGGCCTGAGCCCAAAACCCTCGTTACCACTTTTTAAAGCCATAATTAATTTACTAGCTGCCGACAATAAAATTCTTGTGGCAAATAAAAAACTGCGCTTGCCCGGTCATCAAGCAAGCTTTAGTTCACAGGATAAGAAACTCTGGTTCCAAATACGGCAAAATATGGAAGAAGAATTTCGTAAACCCTTATCCTTGCATGAGCTAGCAATTATAATAGGTATTTCTGCTAATAAGTTAATAGCCTTTATGCGCCGCGCCGCTGGCTTGGGCTTTGTAATTCAAGTTGCAAAAAACCGTTATCTATTGCCAGAGGCGGTAAAAGAACTAGCTACGATTGTGGAAGCATTGGCAACAGAGGACAATATCACCCCTGCTGAGTTTCGTAATCAGTCGAAAATTGGGCGTAATATGGCAATAGAGATATTAGAGTTTTTTGATAAATCAGGACTAACAAAACGCGATGGCAATTCAAGGAAAATTATTAAGCCTGCTAAAGAAATTTTCGGATCATAAATTTACCGAGGACCTAAAATGCCATAGTGAGATGTTAATTATGGAGGGGGAACGTGTGCCGGTGCTGCGCCCGGGCTTCAAACCCGGTGAGGGGCGTTAAACGTCCTTGGTGGGTTCAACTCCCACCCCCTTCCGCCAAAAAAAATACTTGTGATTCGTTACAAAAGTAATTAATTGGCCGTAAATTTTCTGTTGCTGCATAGTATAAATAATCGGCTGATAGAAAAAGGAGACCGAGGACAATGGCCGTAGCGAATCCGCTAATGCAACTATTTGGACAATCCCCATTTAAGCCTCTACAAGAACATGTACGCGTTGCCATTCAATGTGCAAACGAGGTGCCTGTACTTTTCAAAGCGGTAAAGGTTGGGAACGAAAAAGAAGTTGAAGCCTGTCGTGAGCGTATATATCAACTTGAAAATCAGGCAGACGAAATCAAAAATGAACTCCGTGCACACCTCCCCAAGAGTCTATTTATGCCCGTTGACCGGAGAGACTTGCTTGAGATTTTAGATCTTCAAGACTCGATTGCTGACACCGCACAAGATATCGCAGGAATGATGGTAGTTAGACCTATGTCCCTCCCCGATTTGGTTTATGAGCCACTCATGGATTTGACTCATCAATGTGTCAGCGTTTGCAATCTTCTTGGTGCAGTTATGAAAGAATTTGATGGGCTCCTAGAAACTGGATTCCGCGGTGCAGAGTCAGAGAAGGTCCTTTTAATGCTGGATCAATTAAACGAGAAAGAAACTCAAACGGATATCCAAGCAATTAAGGTAATGAAACTTCTATTTGAGAACGAAGAAGAAATTGGAGCCGTATCAACAATCATGTGGGATCGCGTAATTCACTGGATAGGGGATCTCGCAAATTATTCAGAACGGGCAGGAAATCGACACCGCCTGCTTCTTGCCCATTAGAAGAAACTTATTTTTCATCAGAGTAATTAAATCATGGAAATAATAGCGACTTATGGTGCCACTTTTTTAATTATAGCCATAATTTTCGGTGTTTTTATGACTTGGGGTATTGGCGCAAACGATGTCGCGAATGCCCTTGGCACCTCAGTAGGTTCAGGAGCTATTACCGTTCGCACCGCAATCATTGTTGCAGCAATTTTTGAATTTGCTGGAGCAGCCCTCGCCGGTGGTAATGTAACAAAAACTATTCGAAAAGGGATTATAGATCCTAGCCAGATAGCCGATCGGCCCGAAATACTAATATTTGGGATGTTAGCGGCGTTATTAGCCGCCGGAGTTTGGCTAGCCCTAGCTTCCACAAAAGGGTGGCCGGTATCCACAACTCACTCAATTGTGGGTGCAATTGTCGGGTTCGCTATCGCCGGAATAGGGCTTGACGCGGTTCATTGGGGGAAAATTAGCCAAATCGCTGCTAGTTGGGTTGTTTCTCCGGTCTTAGGAGGAAGCATCGCCTTTTTATTAATGGTAAGCATTCAGAAACTCATCATGAATGCCGAAAAACCTTTTAGCGCCGCTGTTCGATGGGCTCCAATGTATATTTTTCTCGTTGGGTTTGTAATTTCCCTTGTGACTCTTTTTAAAGGGCTAAAGCATCTAAAAATTGATCTCGATATTGGCACCAGTTTTATTTTAGCAACCATTATAGGGTTAATTGTGGCTGTTGCCGGAAGATTTGCGGTTAAACGTGTTCAATTTGATCAGAACCTGGATCAAAGTTCACATATCGCAAGCGTAGAAACTGTTTTCGCACCTATGATAATATTTATCGCTTGTGCAATGGCATTTGCTCATGGATCCAACGATGTTGCTAATGGGGTGGGACCCCTTGCAGCAATTTATGGTTTAATAGAATCTGGTGGAGAAGTAACTCAGAAACTTGCAATGCCCTTCTGGATACTCGCGCTCGGGGGAGCTGGTATTGTTTTAGGGCTCGCTACATTCGGTTACAGGGTTATGCGGACCATTGGTGCCAAAATCACTTCTCTAACACCCACCAGCGCTTTTTGTGCGACGGTAGCTGCGGCTATGACAGTTGTCCTCGCATCACGAACAGCAATGCCGGTGTCAACAACCCATATTGCCGTGGGTGCAGTTATGGGCGTCGGCCTAGCTCGCGGTTTCGCAGCCTTAAATATCCGGGTCATTGGCAACATCATCATGTCATGGGTCATCACATTACCCGTCGGCGGCTTTCTTGCGGCTATGTTCTTCTTTATGTTTAAAGGAATGTTCACCTAGTCTGGAA
>PBWY01000112.1 GCA_002727395.1 Rhodospirillales bacterium
AGCACTAAGGTAATCCGAAACTACCTGACTGCCCGGCGCCAGTGACGTCTTCACCCAAGGCTTAACTTTCATGCCCTTGCTTACAGCATTTCGCGCAACTAACCCTGCCGCTATGAGAACGGAAGGGTTGGAAGTATTAGTGCAACTCGTAATTGCTGCTATAGCGACAGCACCATCATCTAAGCTATAATCTTCTTCCTTTACGGCAGTCGCCCCTTTACTTTTATCCCAACTAGGTAATTCATTAGCAAAATTATTTGGCATCTCGGAGAGACTAACGCGGTCTTGTGGCCGACGCGGTCCCGCCAGACTTGGCTCAACCGTCGAAATATCAAGTTCTAATGTATCTGAAAAAATCGGATCAACTGACCCCGCATCGCGCCACATGCCCTGCGCCTTAGCATAAGCTTCCACTAAAGCTACTTGACCTTCCTCACGTCCCGTCGACTTTAGAAAGCTAATTGTCTCGGCATCGATCGGAAAGAATCCGCATGTAGCCCCATACTCCGGTGCCATATTCCCGATAGTCGCCCGATCCGGAAGACTTAAATTATCAACGCCGGGACCAAAAAATTCGACAAACTTAGAAACTACCCCTTTGGCCCTTAGCATTTGAGTAACCGTAAGCACTAAGTCAGTTGCCGTCGTACCCTCGGTAAGCGCCCCTGTAAGTTTAAATCCTATGACTTGCGGTAATAAAATTGAAATAGGCTGTCCTAGCATTGCAGCCTCTGCTTCAATTCCACCACACCCCCAGCCTAAAACCGCCAAACCATTAACCATCGTTGTATGGCTATCGGTACCAACTAAAGTATCAGGATATGCAATAACTTTTCCATTTTCTTCAGTTGTCCATACCGTCTTCGCAAGATACTCGAGGTTTACTTGATGGCATATGCCCATACCTGGTGGAACCACTCGGAAGTTGGAAAAGGCATTTTGTCCCCACCTCAGGAACTCGTAGCGTTCCTGATTACGCGCAAATTCTAGGTCAACATTCTTCTCAAACGCATCTGTAGTTCCAAAATTGTCAATCATCACCGAATGGTCAATGACCAAGTCGACCGGACAAAGAGGATTAATCTTTTGGACATCACCACCAATTTTCACCATTGCCTCACGCATTGCAGCGAGATCAACAACAGCTGGCACACCGGTTAAATCTTGTAATAAGACCCGGGCTGGGCGAAAGGCAATTTCATTACTATTAGTCGAAGTACCATTCCACTTAGCAGCGGCCCTCACGTCATCTTCAGAAACAGTTCGGCCGTCCTCATACCGCAATAAATTCTCTAGAAGGACTTTCATTGAAAAAGGTAATCGAGAGATATTACCCAAGCCTTTTTTCTCTGCTGCCTGAAGACTAAAGTAATCGTAATTATTACCTTTTATGGATAGTGTGCTGCGCACACCCAAACTATCTTTACCGGTAACCCCCACTGCGGTCTCCTTATATTATTAGTTATAATAAACCAAACCTAAACAAAACATCGCGCATAATTAACGCTCAAACTTCCTACTTCTCAAGAGAAACGTTTAAAGAAAAGCATCTATTTATAAATAATTTAGCATTTTACTACAAATTTAGCCTCATTCCGACCTTCGCTAGAAAAATCTTTTCAACATTAAGTTGAAAGGCCCTGCCAACGGGATGTTTCCCGGACTATTCGATCAATAAAAATATTAGCTGGCGTCGTCCTAGATCTCCGACTAAAATCCGTTGGTTTTTGTGCTCACCACATCATGACTTTCAAAAAGGATTAAACACTCAGTAAGCGATGATATAATGCAATTTTTTGGGGAAAATTTATCTTGTATTCGTGGAGAACGTTTAGTTTTTTCCAAGCTAAATTTTCATGTAAAGCCGGGTAATACACTAATTATTACTGGCAGTAATGGATCTGGAAAAACCAGCCTCCTCCGCCTAATGGCCGGACTAGCAACCCCAGAAAGCGGCTATATCAGTTGGGGAGATGACCCCAATTTAGAAAAACCGGAAAATCATTCCGAACGCCTCCACTATATTGGACACCTTAACGCCCTAAAATCAACAATTTCAGTTTTAGAAAATCTTAAATCCTGGTCTTTCTTACATGGCGGCAATACAAAAAAGGTGATTAACGCTATTAAAAGTTTAAACCTAGATGGCCTGGAAGATATTCCTTGTGGGTATTTATCATCAGGTCAGAAACAGCGGGCAACATTAGCACGATTGATTGCCAGTGACGCCCCATTATGGTTGTTGGACGAACCCACAAATGCCCTAGATCCAAATTCAGTCGACCTCCTTCACTCCCTTATTAATAAGCACTTGGAAAAAGGAGGAATGTTAATTATTGCAACCAATACCGAGCTCCAAGTGGAGAAATACCAAGAACTAAAAATGGGCAACTTCTCTGCGAACCATGAGATTTTGACGAGCGACAAATAATGCGTGTCTCAATCTTAATTTTGCAGCGTGAAGTTAGGTTAGCATTCAATCAGCTAGGCGATAACGCCATGATCGTATTGTTTTTCATACTTGCCGCAATTTTATTTCCTTTAGGAGTGGGCCCCGAGCCAAAATTCTTAGCTGATCTAGCTCCCGGCATTTTATGGGTGATAGCATTGTTGGCTAGCTTGCTCTCTTTTGAGAAACTATTTGCAAGTGACTTTGAAGACGGGAGCCTAGAGCAACTTGCCCTTACTTCGGCACCCTTAGAGATTGTTGTGCTAGCGAAAGCTGCTGCCCACTGGCTAACTACTGGGATCCCGATAATGATCTTAACACCTTTAATCGCAGTTTTTTACCAAATGCCACTCTCAGGTTTCCATATACTTTTAGTTTCTATGGTACTTGGCACCCCCACAATGAGCTTAATAGGTACGGTCGGTGCTGCACTGACGTTAGGATCTAAGCGAGGTAATGTTCTAATTTCTTTATTAGTCGTTCCACTTATTATACCAGTTTTAATATTTGGAACTGCAGCAATTGAAGCCGCAATCAACGATTACCCAACAACGCAGCATCTGATGTTATTAGCAGCCTTCTTTCTTATTGCATTAGTTTTTAGTCCAATTGCCACTGCATCCGCACTTCGCCACGCTCTTGAATAATTTAATGTTAACACAATGTTTGAGTTTATGGTTTATAAAATAAACGGTAATGATCAAATCACTTGAAAATACATTTAAGCTTGCTCTCTTAGACTTAATACGTTTTTTTCTACTAGAAAGTTCTACGTTTGTTACACTTCATTCACCATTTCAGCCAATAGGTAATGATGAAAAAGTACGCTAATCCTGCCCGTTTTAACCGCCTTGCAACAAAACTAATACCGTGGCTTGCCTGGCCCGCAGGGCTGTGTATTTCACTGGGGATTTTCCTAGGACTTTTCAATTCTCCACCGGATTATCAACAAGGAGAAACCGTAAGAATAATGTATATACACGTGCCATCAGCTTGGATGGCCTTATTCATATATACAACCATGTCCATTGCGTGTGCGAGCGGTCTTGTATGGAAGCATCCGCTTGCTCATATCTCTGCGAGAGCGGCAGCTCCCATCGGGGCTTGTTTTACATTTCTGTGTTTATTAACTGGTTCATTATGGGGCAAACCGATGTGGGGTGCCTGGTGGGTTTGGGATGCACGGCTTACGTCGGTTTTAATTCTTTTTTTTCTATATCTTGGATTTATTGCCCTCCATCACGCATTTGACGATCCGGCAAGGGGTGAACGTTCAGCAGCTGTATTAGCAATTGTTGGTATTATCAACGTACCTATTATTAAATTTTCAGTAGATTGGTGGAATACTCTTCATCAACCGGCAAGTGTCCTAAAATTATCCGGACCGGAGATTCACTCCACGATGCTATACCCACTTTTAATTATGGCCACTGGGTTCATGCTTTATTTCAGTGTGATACTCATACTTAGGATGAGAACCCTAATGTTAGAGCGCCGTATTCGAATTATGCGAATAAATAATATTTATCAAACGGCGACAACGGAGAAGAACTGAAATGGCCTTAAACTTAGATCTTTTATCCATGGGCAATTACGGAATATATGTATGGTTTGCCTATAGTGCCGCTGCCATCATTCTTTTTAGCCTTCTATATATTTCTATTCGAAAATGGCGACAAATCAGGGCCCAAGGTGAAATCCTGGAAGCTGAACTAACACATAAGATTGGCAAAGCTGAATAGAATAAATACGGAGTATGGATTGACACGCAAACGACGTCGATTTTATTTCTTAATATCATGTATGATCACTTTGTGTATTGCTGCGGCGCTAGTCCTGACCGCTATTGAGGACAAGATTACCTTTTTTTACAGTCCAACAGATTTGGTATTGAAAAAAAATATGCCAAGAGCCCAACAGATACGCATTGGTGGTTTGGTTAAAAGAGATAGCTGGAAAAAACCTTTTAATGGCCTAACTCATAAATTCATTATTACAGATTTACAATACGACATTCTGGTTTCTTTCAAAGGCATTATTCCAGATATTTTTCGCGAGGGGCAAGGTGTGGTTGTATTGGGTAGGCTAACCGAAAATGGTGTATTTCAAGCAAGTGAAGTACTTGCAAAACATGATGAGAGGTATATGCCCCCAGAAGTTGCCGACGCTCTAAAACAATCAGGCAAGTGGGAAGGAAACAAGGTTAAACAATAATGGCAGCAGAGATAGGACATTTTGCACTCTTGCTAGCTTTGATCATGAGCATTATCCAAGTAATCGTCCCTTTAGCTGGCACAGAAAAAAAGATAGCGAGTTTGACTACTTTTGCTAGACCCGCTGCGCGGGGTCAATTTCTATTTGTCATTATCGCATTTTCCTGCCTCATGTATTCATACGTTGTCTCCGATTTCTCGGTAGCGAATGTCGCCTACAATTCTCACACATTAAAACCACTTATTTATAAAATAAAAGGCGTTTGGGGGAATCACGAGGGCTCTATGTTGCTATGGGTAGCGATTCTCTCCCTTTTTGGATTGGGAGTATCTGAACTAGGCAAGGGGTTACCTCCATTTTTTCGGGCTCGTGTACTAGCAATTCAAGGATTAATAGGTGGTTTATTTTTAGCCTTTATTATTTTTACCTCGAACCCATTTGAAAGGCTTGACCCGGCACCACTAGAAGGACGGGGTCTCAATCCGATACTACAGGACCCGGGGCTCGCCTTTCATCCTCCTTTACTATATTTGGGTTATGTAGGGTTTTCGATTGTATTCTCTTTTGCCGTTGCCGCTCTGATTGAAGGACGTGTCGATGCTGCCTGGGGTCGTTGGATTCGGCCTTGGACTTTATCCGCTTGGTGTACTCTTACCGCTGGAATTGCGTTGGGCAGCTGGTGGGCATATTACGAATTAGGTTGGGGTGGTTGGTGGTTTTGGGATCCAGTTGAAAATATATCTTTAATGCCATGGATAGCTGGTTTAGCTTTAGTTCATTCTCTTTTGATGGTTAGGGGCGAACAGATACTAA
>PBWY01000113.1 GCA_002727395.1 Rhodospirillales bacterium
TGCCATTGAATTTCGTTCGGCATTAGAACTTTCGTATCAATTTAAAAATCGGCACCGTCTAGGGTTGATGATTTATCATCTTTCTAATGCCAGTCTTTCAGATAATAACCCTGGGACAGAAATACTCAGTCTTGGTTATTCGGTTCCCGTTTCTTGGTAAAAGCATACATCGAATGAGATTAAACAGGGGATATTTATGAAGCCTACCAACGTACTTTTTATAATGGCCGATGAATACAATCGTGCCATGTTAGGCTGCAGTGGCCACCCTATCGTACAAACACCTAATTTGGATGCTTTAGCGAAAAGTGGCACCCGTTTCACAAAAGCCTATACAAACTGTCCTATATGTGTGCCAGCGCGAGCGTCTTTAGCCACTGGGAGATATAATCACGATATTCATTATTGGGATAATGCTACAGCTTATGACGGGCGTGTCACAAGCTGGGGCCACCGCCTTCAGGAAGCTGGTATTTTAGTTGAATCTATCGGCAAGCTTCATTATCGAAAGGATGACGATCCGATTGGATTTGATAAACGCCAAGTGCCCATGTATATCAAAGATGGAGTTGGCTCAATTACCGCTGCGATCAGGGACCCAATGCCACCCTTTGACCCGGAATCCAAGAAAAAGCCGGGTTTTGCTGCTAAGGCCTGTGCTGGTGAGTCGGATTATACGAAATATGACTTACGTGTTGCCGAGCTCGCTTCACAATGGCTGGGTAATGTGGGCAAATATCGCAATACTAAACCTTGGTGTTTATTTGTAAGTTTTTTATCTCCGCACTATCCTTTGACGGTGCCCGAACCCTATTACAGTATGTACAGACCTGATGACATGCCTGGTCCAAAACTGGATCCAGAAGAGGGATATCATCGTCACCCTTGGGTAGAGATTTTGGCTCAGAGACAACCTCATGCTAACTGTTTGACACCAGAAAAATCTAAGGCCGCAGTGGCGGCATATCTCGGGTTATGTTCTTTTGTTGATAATCAAATTGGTCTTATATTGAAGAGCCTTGAAGCCGCGGGATTAAGGGAGAATACACGAATAATCTTTACAAGTGATCATGGTGAAAACGCCGGAGCCCGTGGGTTATGGGGAAAATCTGTATTTTATGAAGAAAGTACTGGTATACCGATGTTAATTTCCGGCCCTGATATTTCTGCAGGGTCCGTGTGTGATACCCCTGTTTCCTTAGTAGATATTTATCCAACCATTATTAAGTCTACTGGTGTGCAAGAAAAGCCAGATGACAATAATCTTCCCGGTTGTTCTTTACTTGAGGTTGCTGTGCGAAAAAAAAATAAAAACCGGGCTATCTTCAGCCAATACCATGCAAGTGCTTCGCCTACTGGAGGGTTTATGATTCGCAAGGGTAAGTTCAAATTCAATTACTATGTCGATTATCATTCAGAGCTTTTTGATCTGGATGTGGACCCAGATGAAGAGACGAATTTGGCGCAAGATCCAAAATATGCCGAGGTTTGTACGGAATATGAAAAGCTGCTGCGCGAAATTGTAGATCCGGAGGTTGCTGACCGCCAAGCTAAGGATGACCAAAATGCAATGATTGATTTTCATGGCGGGAGGGAAAAAATTTTACGGGATAAAATGGGCGTTCAATCTTTTACCCCCGCACCGGCGATTTGAGGGTCATCTGAGTTGATAATTGATGGGAAGGAGGGTTAGAGGCTTCAGAAGAATTAAGTCTATGTTGTATTCTTTACCGAACATCTAATCTAAACTTCTAATAAAACATTCATAGTTGTGCTCTTGGTGAAGGCGAGTTAGTCAGAACTTATGCAAGAAAATGATAAGTGTTTAGTGTTATTTTCGGGGGGGCAAGATAGTTCCATCTGTCTGGCATGGGCAATTCAAAATTTTAAAAAAACTGAAACAATTGGGTTTGATTATGGACAAAGACATAAAATTGAATTGGAATCCCGTGAGAAAATTTTAGCTTCTTTAAGAACAACTTTTCCCGCATGGGATTATAAGCTCGGTAAAGATCATTTGCATTCTATTCCTACGTTAGGAGATATAAGCGAGACTGCTTTGACCCGAGATGTGGAGATAACCTTTGCAGAGGGTAACTTACCGAATACCTTCGTTCCCGGACGAAATTTGATATTTCTAACATTGGCAGCAGTAGTCGCTTACCGACGAAATATTCGTAATATTATTATGGGCGTTGGTGAGGTTGATTATTCGGGTTATCCGGATTGCCGTGAAGAATCCGTTTCAGCCATGGAAAGCGCTCTAAATATTGGCATGGATTCTAAATTTGTATTGCATACACCTTTGATGAAACTTGATAAAACGGAAATTTGGGAAATGGGATATCGAATAGGTGGAGCTGTATTTACTGATATTGTAATAGAGTATAGCCATAGTTGTTATCTTGGGGACCGGAATTTAAGACATGATTGGGGGTATGGGTGTGGTAATTGTCCCGCCTGCACTTTAAGAGCTGCCGGATATGAGGGTTATATTGAAAAGACTACTAGAGCGCCAAAAATACTGGAATAATATCATTTAGAATTAAGCTGTCTTATAAGTCTAATGCCACGGGTGTCCTTAAAATATATTTATAAAACTTTAATTTTTGATTAGTTTTACCGATAATTTTATAATCGTTTAGGACCTCTGAAACAGAAGTTGTTAAATGTTATGAGGTGTTTCGTGGTCCTGTAGCTCAGTAGGATAGAGCACCAGATTCCTAATCTGGGGGTCACAAGTTCGAATCTTGTCAGGATCACGAAGCACCTCAATACTATTGGAAACATTGGAATAATATTCCAAATTATTTTTAATATTTTGTATTTATTTTTAAATAAGGAATTTTACAATTAACTTTCTTCCATCAAATATAAAGTGCAATATCCTATATACGCATGGTTGGTGCCCGTTGGTAATTATATTCTTCCGCAGTCAAATTCCATGGATTTAGCGTGGATTACAGGTGCAAGCTCTGGGATTGGGAGAGCGGTTTCTTTGGAATTGACAAGACGAGGTTGGAAGGTCGTCGCAAGTTCGCGCGATGAGTCGGACCTCAATAGTCTCGCAACAGAAGCTTCTGTGTTTAGCGGCCAAATAGTCCCATGTCCCCTAGACATAACAGTGGGCGAAACAGTTAGGGAGACAGTTGAAAAAATAGAAGGCAAATATGGACCTATTGATTTAGCGGTTCTTAATGCAGGAACTTATAATAGGTTTGAGGTTTCTGAATTCTCCTCAAAATATTTCCGGGATCATATAGATCTTAATTTGATGGGAACTGTGCACTGCCTTGATCCCTTGCTTAAATTTATGAGACGTAGATCTAGGGGGCATATAGCTGTTGTATCCTCACTAACGGCTTATAGAGGGCTACCTTATGCTAGTGCTTATGGAGCTACTAAGGCGGCACTTACTAATATGTGTGAAGGGTTAAAACCTGAGCTTGATTTCTATGGAATAAATATCACCGTAATTCATCCGGGCTTTGTGAAAACACCACTGACAGATAAAAATCAATTTTTTATGCCTTTTCTGATCGATGCTGAAGATGCTGCTTGTCGTATTGTTAACGGCTTGGAACGTAAAAAATTCGAAATAGCTTTTCCAAGGCGTTTCGCCTTTCTTTTAAAGATAGCGAGTTTTCTACCCCATAGTCTTTATTTTAAGCTTGTACGAAAATTAGTTAAGGCCTGACTCTCAACTTGTGATTGGTCCTTTCATTTGACGTCTTTCCAAAATCTGCCGGATAACATTTTGTTTCTTTGGCGTGAGTGGGTAGTGCCATATTAATGCTATTGCCAATAATTTTAAGCCGACTGGAACAGCAGCATAGATTATGGACAGAGCAAATAGGTTATTTCCTTTCTTGAGGAAATCCGGCGAAAAACCAAGAGAGTCGAGGACAGGAAAAGCAACGGCTACAGATAAAGCTAGTGCAAGTTTTGTGGTTAGGCTCCAGATCGAGAACATTGTCCCACTGCAGTCTTTTCCAGAACGAAATAGTTCGAATTCAATAACGTCAGCCTGAATAGCAGGGGGTAATGATAAATCGGCTCCCAAAGCGAGACCAGTAATAATACAGATAAAACTAAAGGCAAATATATCGTGAGGGCCCAAACTTGGAACCGCTATAAATGCTATACACGCCAAAAACATGGCCCAGCACCAAGTCCGGTGCTTTCCGATAAAGTGACTCAACAATAACCAAATGGGGATTCCAATAACCCCTGAGAAAAAATATATAAAAGTAAGCAACCCCCGTTCTACGATACTAGCCTCTAGTATAAATTTCATAAATAAAATGAATAAAACGGCCGGTATTCCATTAGCCAAACTATTGATGAACCAACCAAAAATGAGAAGAAGGAACGGCTTATTCGTTGTAATACTGCGGATTAAAAAGCATAGGTTTTGTTTTCTTGACGAGATGGGTTTTTTACGTGTGGGGTCATCTACAGTAAATAAAAGAATGACGAATAAGAAACACCCTACTCCAAGTACCACGAAAGCGACGAGCTTTAATGCTCCGCGTTCGCTATAGCCCAAACTGGCGGCGATAGCTCCTATAGCCACTGCCGTGATTATTCCAAGAATTGTAAATATTTCACGTACAGAGGTGATTTTTATCCTTCCATGATAATCTTCGGAAAGTGAGGCCCCCCACGCAAGGTAGGGGATATTGACAAGGGTCCAGCCAAAATAAAGCACTATCGCCCAGAGGCCTAGGTACCAAATACTGATGTTTTGGTCTGGGGTGAGAAGAAAAAATAAACCAGTACCACCCAAAATCGTACCGAACCCTATAAGGGGTTTTTTACATCCCCACCTGGTATTTAAATTATCGGATATATAGCCGATCACCGGATCAGATAAAACATCAAAACTGCGTGCAAGAAATAGTGCAATTCCTGTCGATGTAAGTCCTAAACCCAGTGTATCCGCATAAAGTGGCGGAAGCATAACAAGCAAGGGTATTGTAGGTATGCCGAGGACAAAAGCGGCAGAACCATAGCGAATATTATGCCAGGATTTATTATTTTTATAATTAACTCTCAATGTTCTTTTTTAAAAGAAATTGTCCGACGTTGATTGTTCCTGCTTGGAAGCCTGCAGCGGTATAGTTGAGATAATATTCCCATAGGCGTTTAAAACGCCCGTCAAAACCCAGAGCTTCTATCTGTCTCCAATTATCAATAAACCGGTCATGCCATCGATCAAGAGTTGTTCCATAAGAGCTACCAAAACTGAAACATTCACTAACACCTAGGCCGACTTTTTGAGCTTGTTTTTCCATCATTTTAGGTGAGATTAGCATGCCACCAGGGAAGATATGACGCTGAATAAAATCAGTTTTTTTTCGATAATTTGCAAATCTTTTATCCGGTACGAAAATGACTTGTATGATGGCTTTTCCGCATGGCGCCAGATTTTTGGCAATAGTATTAAAAAAGTCTGGCCAATAAGCCTCGCCAACAGCCTCTAACATTTCAATGGAGACTATTCTGTCATAGGTCCCTGACACCTCACGGTAATCTGATAATTGGATTTTTGCGTTATTGTTCAAGCCAGCTTTTTGAATACGATTACAAGCGTAATCAAACTGCTCCCCAGAAATGGTAATGCCAGTAACTTTGGCTCCTGTCTCTTTAGCAACTAATTCTGCAAAACCGCCCCACCCACACCCAATTTCCAGTACACGATGATTTGATTTTATACCCAGTGTTTTGATTATTCTGCGATATTTTTTTAACTGAGCTTCCTCTAGGGATGACCCGGGGTCTTCATAAAACCCGGATGAATAAGTCATCGATGAATCAAGCCAAAGCTTATAAAAATCATTTCCCATGTCGTAATGATAAGAAATATTTCTTTTACTTCCCTTTTTCGAGTTGCGACTTAAAATCCTAAAAATCTTTCTGGGTATCTTTACCAAATAATTACCCGATAACCTCGTTCTGAATTTTTCTTGATTTTCAATACCAAATTGAAACAGCTCTTTGAGCGATGGTGTCGACCAGTCTCCATTAACATAGCCCTCACCCAGACCTATGTAGCCACCAAAGCAAAGCCTCAATATACCGGAGTATGACCTGAATTTTATGATTGCATTTGGCCCTTTTTTCGCCGTTTTGCATTTTATCTCTTTCTGGTCAGGGAGGATAAAATGGATGCCGCCACACTCCAGATTATTGGCTAGGCGCTTTAATAAGAAACAACAAAATAATCCACTGATAGCTGATGTCATTCTTCGAGGTATATCTAAAAACCAAGATAGTTGACTTCTCGGGCGTTCAATTTTTGAAGACATCAGATAACCTCTTACTTAGATTTATCACTCAATTTTCCATTTAAAGTGGCTATATGTTTTATATAGGGAATGTTCTTTAAATATAGTCTTAGAGCTTCCCAGTGAATTCCCATAATCACTTTTATTGTCATGAGTGGAAAATATATAAATGTTTTTGCTAAACTTAGGTCGTTAAAGGGACGCTTTGTGGCCTTAAAAGAAGCTGCCATTAAAAGTCCTTCACTATCCTCCACTCGCATAACAATGCGCACTAACTCGCTAGGTGGCTGGACCCGAAATTTATATTGGCAATTCATCTCAATAAAAGGGGAAACATAAAATTTTTTTTCTTCAGTCTGACGAATGATACTGTCAAAGGATCCCTTTACCTCAATAACATAGGTATACCTTTCACCAAAAGTGTTGTGAACTTCATATACAATTGAGAGAAGCTTGCCGCTTTCTGCATAACAAAAGTAAACGCTTAGTGGGTTAAAGGCATAGCCTAATATTCTTGGATAACAAAGTAACTTTATCTGGTGTGGATCTTCTTTCTGCCCTGCTTCTTTCAGAAGATTTCTAACCCAGTGGCCCATTTCTCCTTTTTTGAGGTTTGTGGTCCCGAAGTCTCGATCAAAGATCGAAAAAAGGTTCCATTTATTATATGAAAATAATCTACTCTTTGATGAAATCTTATCTAATTGATCAATATCAACTAATATAGAGAATACCCTATATTGGAGCCGATGTTTACGGGGGCGCTTGCGTTCGTGCACCACTTCTCCAAAGTATAGGTCAGCCGTTTTCATTTGCTAGCATCTCGAGGAGATTTCGGCTGGAGATGTATTCGAGATGATTCTAATTTAGTTCTCCATGGTCTGCGTTTGTCTCCTAAATTCTCAGCGGCGGCCAGTCCGGCCTGTAGGGCATCTTCATGAAAGCCATGTCCGAAATAGCTACCACAATACCAGCAGTTGCGTATTCCCTGTATTTTCCAAAGAAACTCCTGAGCGTTAAGTGCATCAAGGTCAAAAACAGGGTGGGAATAATTCAAATCACAAATAATTGATTCCAAAGAAATTTCTTTTTTTGGGTTTATTGTAAGAAAAATCTGAATGCCAGTATCTAGTGTTTGAAGAGAATTCATCCAGTAGGTAACACTTGGACCGACCTCTGTTGTTCCCATGTAGTTCCAGCTCGACCAGATCCTTTTTCTTTTTGGCATTAAAGTATCATCAGTATGTAATACGGCCCTATTCTGTGTATAATGAAATTTCCCGAGAATTTGTTTTTCAAGTGGGTCAGCGTCATTAAGGAGTTCTAAAGCCTCATCAGCATGAGTGGCGATAATAAGCGCATCAAATTTTCTTTTTTTCCCCTCACTGTCAATTACAAATACTTTATTATGTTTTCGGATGATTTTAGCGGCACCGTTCCCTAATTGAATCGGGTTTTTTAAGCTAGATATTAACTTTTTTACATACTCTCTGCTTCCACCACGGACAGTGCGCCATTTGATGTCTTGTTTAAATTGGAGCAATCCGTGGGTAGAAAAAAAACGAACAAATGCTTCTACGGGATAATAGCGCATTTTATCAACGTTAGTTGACCATATGGCGGCGCCGATGGTGAGGATGAAATTATCAATGAAGGAATGGCTATATTGGTTTTCAGAAAGATATTGCCCCAAGGTTTTTTCTCGAAAAAGTTTTGGGGTTTTAAGAATATCAGGCGCTTCCATATAGAAACGCCTGATATCTAGTATCATACGCCAAAAACTTGAGGAAAATAAGTTTAGCCGTTGGCCAAAGACGGCGTTAATATTTCGACTACTATACTCTAATAATCCATGTTCTTGTGATACTCCAAAAGACATGTTGGTCGGTTCAGTAGGAACATTAAGCTGGTCAAAGAGGGCCACTAGGTTTGGATAGTTTGTTTCATTATAAACAATGAACCCGGTGTCCACTGATTGAGGACCAGAGGGTAGAAGGGCATCGACAGTGTTAGTATGACCACCAACCCTGTTTTGTTTCTCAAATATATAAACATCGTTATGATCGTCTAGCAGCCAAGCGGCAGATAACCCCGCAATACCACTTCCAATCACTGCAATAGATTTCATTAAGGTTAGCCTTTTTGAACACCATGTGGCATGAGATTTTAACGGATAAAAATGCGTAACTGGATAAATTTAAATACGAATAAAGGTAAAGATTAGATCAGGGTAAGGAATACTTTAACCCAAGTAAAATTCCAATGAATTTGTATTATAAAACAACAATATTATTTTTTTTAAAACTTGAAGGGTTATGAATTTCCGAGATTTAATCTTTTCTTTTATTCTTGAGCTGAAAAACTACGGGCAAATCAATGCTAGCTTTGACTGCTAGGCCCCTTTTTTGGGCCGGTTGGAATTGCCAATTCCAAATAGCGTTTATTGCAGCTTGATCCAATATCTGATGGCCACTGGTTTTAATCACTTTGATTGAAAAAGGCTTTCCATTATCACTAACTGTAATTCTTAAAATGAGGGTGCCTTCTTGACCTCGTCGCCGTGCTCGACTTGGGTATTTTGGCCACAGATTCTTAACTTTAGGGTCGATTTTTGGCGGTATAGTAGAAAATTTGGAAGAAATGGCAGCTTGAGTGATAAGCTTGGCCGGTTTTAATGGCCTTGGTGTTTTAAATATTTTTTGCGTATTTAAGTTAAGTTTCTTCTTAGATTTAGTGTTTAATCTTAATGGTTTTTTTTCGAAAGTTGGTTCCGTTAATTTATGTTTAGCTGGAATTTTTTGTTTTTTTGTCTCCAGAGTGATCTTTGGTCGCCGTTTTGGTAAGGGAGCATAAATTGCGATCTTATCTATCTTTAACGGTTGCTCTGTATTGTTCAAGGGTATGAACTTTTGTAATTTTTTCTTGATACCTCTCTTGTTTGAGTTTGGTGTAGCCGAATGTTTATCGGGTGATAAAGAAGAGGAAACTTTAAATTCTATTGGGTTTTTAATTTTCCCTGGAAGAAGTTTTGTCTCCTGCGGTGTTGGCTCTGTAATTATTTGAACGTTAAATGAATCTGGTAAAATTGGTTTTCCAGTATCGGTATTTATATAAAAAACAACTCCGATTAGGGTTCCGTGAACGACCAATGAGATTGTGGCGGGTAGTCCCCAACCCTCCATTCCTAAAAGGCTTTTTTTACCTGTGTTTGTCAGTTGTTCAATCATGCATAGGTTTTATTAAAGTTTAAAACCCAATTTTAAAAAATAGGTGCGCCCGGGTAAAGGCTGCACAGAGTATCTTCCTGGGGTAGTATCACTCGCTGTCCCAAAGGTCTGATAGTCCTCATCCAATAGGTTATTTATCGATGCTGACCATGTAAATGATTTGTATTTACCATTCAAATCAAGGTCCCATAATGTAAAATCGGAAAGTTTGGAAAAATAACCCTGTTCATCATTTGCTAATCGTCTATCCCCTTCGTAAGTGATTGCCGTATTGAGATTAATCCACTTTTGAATTTTCCAGTTTATTCCAGCGCTAGCGGTTATATTTGGTACGAGTGGGATGTCCTGTCCATCAAATGGGCCATCCGCAAATTCCGCCTTAATTAGTGCTAAATCTCCCTTTATTCGGATGTCTTTTGAAATTCTATGACCTGCGGTGGTTTCGAGTCCATATCGATAAATGGGTCCGGTATTTTCGTTAGAACCAAAACTTGTTGAGTCATCCGGATCAAAGCGAATTTCATCTCTTGTCTTTGAGAAATATGCCCGACTATTGATCATGGTGGCACCAAAATTAATTTCAACGCCACTTTGGATTTCTTTCGATGATTGATTTTTTAACTCGAAGTTGTTTAGGGCATAAGCCGTTCCTGATCTTTCGTCCAAAGTTGGCGTTCGATAACTGCGCCCAATATGGCCATAAAATTTCAATAATTTTATCGGCTTTTATTCAAATCCCATGTTAACGGCGTATTCAACATCAGTTTCTGTCAAAGATGGTTTAAAGCTGGTTTGTGGGTATCCGTATGATCCGGGGTTGTTTGGGTAGGCGGTATCACCAATCTGAAAAGAAATACGATCAAAGCGAAAACCAAAACTAGTAGAAAAATGAGGATTTAACGTTATTAATGACTGGTTATAAAGACCCGCGGTATACTGATAAGCCTTAATTCTTGTAAAGGGCGCGGTGTTGGGCAGTCTTTTGCGATCGGAATTGTAATCAACATAGTAAAAATCAAATCCCATAGTGCTGGTTAATTTTTTCTGGTCTATGTTTGCATCCAATAAAATACGCGGTGTGAGACCCCAAGTCGTTAGAACTGTATCCCTAGCTTGATCTTGGTTTCGGAAATCACTGTCCTGATCTTTTCGGCGAAAGCTTCCATCTATAATGAGCTCGGCAAACTGGTTTATATCGCACGAACCTCCTAAATATGCTGCCAAACCATTTTCAAGAGCATAATCATTTGGAGTTTGTGCTCCTCTCGGATTAGTGAGATCATTTTGGTCTTTGCTGGGGTCAACAATCCTACCTCCCGGTAAGCCAAGTTTCTGATCATCCAGGTTTATATTGAGAAATAAATCTCCTCTTGGGAGATGACGACGGATTTCCAATGTAAGGTTTTTCTGTTTTAGATAATTGTTATCACGATATCCATCACTTAAGACGCGATTACCATAGGCACTAAGAGAAAAGCCCGCCTTTTTATGGCTAAAAGAGAAATTGAAATCACGAAAGCTATCAGAGCCAAAACCAGTTTCTATTTTGCTGTGTATTCCGGATTTTGCGTAAGCCTTTGTAATGATGTTAATTGCCCCCCCTTCAGCACCGCCGCCATATAGAACGCCCGCTACGTTTCCCCTGGTAATTTCTATTCTGTCTATACTTTCTCGGGGTATAGCAGAAAAATCTACGGCAGCTAGGTCTAAATCAGTGAGTCTTCTGCCGTTAATCAAAATTAGAGTATTGGCTGTCGCTGGTTCTCCAAACCCACGCATATCTATCGTCTGGCCGGCTCCGTTAGTGCTGCTGTATAAGTCTTGAAATTGTATGCCTGCCTCAAAAGAAATAATTTCGGGTATTGTTTGTCCAACGGACTGGCGGATTTGTTTGTTAGTTATGACGGTCGTCAATGCACTAATGGATCCAGTCAGTGAAGAGCTATTATAATCACTATCTAAACGCGATGCAGTGACCACCACAGCAGGTATATCGTCTCGCGATTGAGCAAAATTCCCCAAGAAAAATATAAAAAAAATGTAAAATAATATTGTTAAACAAATAAGTCGCTTAATTATCGAAAATTTTCGTTCTTTGTTCATTCCCTCTACCGTTTTCTTCCGCGAGCATAATATGGCGTATATGCATGAGAAAAATCATCGCTTAAAAAAAGCGATCAATGGGAGAAAGTTTTATATAGAAATTACTTTCCATTTTTGTATTTTTCGCACGCACTCTTGCTTGCGTCACCAAAAACGGATTATTCCGCCCTCCTCGGTCACCTCGCCCGACGAATAAGTGACAATCTTGATGGCAGGTCTCCTGGCTTATGGATCTGGACCAATATCCGCCTTCCCGTCAAGACAGTGGCATATTTGGATATCGATTACCCACTTACAGTTGCGAGGGCAGCCACGGCATTATCTTGAATTTCTAACTATTAAGCTAAGGATTCACCGTGTTCCCTTTTGATCCCTGATAGGGAACCATCAATTTACTTTTATATTAATTACATTTGAGAAAGGCAATAATCAGTAAAGAAATTAATTGGAATTATACAAAATTTAATCCTTTATATAAAATTGAAATCAGGCGGATGTATTTTCTGAGGCGATTAATTCATCCATAATTCGGCGCATTTGCAGGGGTGGGTTGTCAGCATTTATATCAATCAGTCCCTTAAAACTTAGTCCGTCTAATCTTTGCTGTTGAGCTTCTATCATGACAACATCCTCCTCAAATGTTGCCTTTGCACCTTTATGAAGTGTTTCCGTCATTTGAGTGTCATCCAACGCAAAATTTCTTACATAGGCCCA
>PBWY01000114.1 GCA_002727395.1 Rhodospirillales bacterium
GGCATATCTTCAATATAGTTGACAAGGCCAATTGCCATCCCATTTAATCCACAGTCCGCTAGAAATTTAAAGCATTCCACAACTTCATCATAGCTACCCACCACCGGGTATGTCCCGGTTCCGCTGATTATCGCTTCCTTCATCTTTGCGAGCTTTGGCCCAGAAGACGAGCCCCCCTTTGTTCTAATTTTAACCGTATGTTCGGCCGCATCCCAATCCCCATTATCATAAACAAGGTAGTGATAATAATCTTTAGCCTCTTTTGAGGTGGCTTTTGTAATTACGTGTCCACTTGCATAAATACCAGCATTAGTATCCGGTGCTAGTTTCTTTAAATCATCTACTTTACCTGCCAGCTCTTCAAGTTCACGAATTGAAGTAAAAAGGCAATCGCAATGACGCGCAGCGAACGCACGACCTACTGGCGAATTTCCAGCGCTAATTAGAAGAGGCCGTTCATCGCCGTACGGCTTGGGCTTACATTTTACGCCCTTAAGATTAAAATACTTGCCCTTGTGATCAAAAGATTCGGTTTCAGCCCAGATCCGTTTAACTATCCCAATCCATTCCTCGGCATATTCGTACCTTGCATCATGATCCCGAATGCCAATGCCATGCATTTCATGCTCGTCAACATTCCAGCCCGAAACTATATTTAGACCAAAACGCCCTTGACCAATGTGATCAGCTGTCACCATTTGTTTTGCACAAAATACTGGTCCGATCATTGACACATGCACTGTACCAAAGATTGCAATTTTTTCTGTTTGAGCTAATAACCCGGAAGCCCATGTCAATGTCTCGAAAGTTGCACTCGCTGTATCCGTAATACCTCCATAACCATGCCACCTGCCTATTGGCAGAATAAACTCTAGACCAGCTTCATCTGCTAATTTTGCTGCTTGTAAGTTATTTTTCCAAGAGGCATCCCAATACTCAGGAGCTAATGTCATGGTCAAGCCCCCTGAACAATTCATCCCAAACAAACCAATTTTAAACTTATTATCATTAAACATTGAGGTAGCTTTACGAGTCATTCAGTATTCCAATCAAAAAGTTTAAATGCACTCGAGGCGAAATAAACCTTCCCATTCTTGAAAAGAATTGGGAAGATTCAATAACTGGATAGACCAAAATTCCATAATAAATTTTGAGTTTTTCCGACATTTGAAACAAAATTATTGATTTGTTCCTCAACCAGGTACGCTACCCGCCATGAGTGTGCGATGCAAATGGCGAATTCCCGGAGCCTTTATGTCACCCATACCTTTATGGAGGGTGCAACGATTATCCCATATTAGAACATCCCCTAATTTCCACTTGTGAGTATAAATGATTTCCGGGTTTTGCTGAACAGAGAAAAGTTCCTGCAAAAGCTCTTCGGATTCCTTTGCGGGCATCCCTTTTACAAAAAGGGTATGACGAGGCGAAACATAAAGAGCTAGCCGCCCGGTTTCTGGATGGGACCGCACAATGGGATGCATAACGTCTGGATGACCAATGTCATAAACAGACTTGCCATCTCCGTGCTGTTTGGGAATTTTTACCCTTGGGTTCTTTAATCGGTTCCAGGAGTTTACTCCTTTTAAGTTTCTAATTTTATTTTGAGTAGAAGCTGGCAAGGCTTCAAAGGCAGCATAGGTATTGATAAATGCTGTTTCTCCTCCTTCTTCCGGAACTTCGAGTGCATGTAACATCGTACACTTACTTGGAATAGGCATGTATTGGGTATCAGTATGCCACTCGTCACCCGCATTGGTCGCACCGACCCACTCCCCATTAAATTTTTTATTAGAAAGAATTAATAATTCCGGATGATCCTTATGCTTGTTTTTACTAGATATATGAATATCCAAATCACCAAATTCTTCACTGAATTTTTTCTGCTCTACAGGGCTAAGTTTTTGATTGCGGATAACAATTACCTGATAGGCTAGAAAGGCTTCCATTATTGAATCCAAATCACCTCTATCCGTTAAATCTGGGATATTAACATCAATGATTTCAGCGCCAAACGTATTGGTAAGTTTCTTAATCTGCATTCAGTAGTCTCTATCTCTTTGTCAAAATCAGTAAAAGTTTTTTTTAACTAACTTAAAACTGACCAATATTACCCAAAAAAATGATGTAACTTTAAAAAAAGAATTAATCTGGGGACCGATGAAAAAATTTTACTCTCTTCTTTAAACTTAAAGGGTACCGAAATCGAAAAATTAGGTCTATATGTAAATACAGTAGATAAATAGAAGGATAGGGGGAAGGTTTTTAAATGAGACGTGCCGCAATTGTTAGTCCTGTTCGAACACCCGTAGGAACCTTTGGGGGTACACTTAAATCAGTTTCAGTCGAGGAGATGTCTGCTGTCGTCATTAAAGCAATACTCGATAGAACCAATATCAACCCTGAAAAAATTGAGGAAGTAATCTTCGCTCAATCTTATGCTAGTGGCGAAACACCCTGCATCGGTCGATGGGCCGCTCTTCAGGCTGGCTTGCCAATAGAAACTGCAGGTATGCAAATCGACCGACGTTGTGGTGGAGGCCTGCAATCTGTAATAACAGCTTCGATGATGATACAGACTGGTGCAGCGGACGTTGTCATTGCAGGCGGTGTAGAAAGTATGAGCAATGTTGAATTCTATACGACCGACATGAGATGGGGAAAGCGGGCTGGCTCGGTCAAATTGCATGACCGTCTAGATCGCGGGCGAGAAAGATCGCAACCGGTGGAACGTTTCGGCGAAATTTCTGGGATGATAGAAACAGCTGAGAATTTAGCTACCGAATATCAAATTTCCCGACAGGAGGCAGACGAATACGCAATGCGTAGTCAAAAAAGAGCGGCCGCTGCATGGAAGAATGGGATTTTTGAGGATGAAGTCGTCCCAATTACTGTCTCACAACGACGTGCTGAAGATATCATATTTGATAAAGATGAAGGAGTACGGCCCGACGTTGACATGGAAAAACTAGCAAAATTACGTCCGATCATGAAAAATGGTACAGTAACCGCTGGTAATGCGAGTCAGCAAAATGATGCTGCGGCTGCCTGCCTTATTATAGCAGAAGATCTATTAGAGAGCTTTAATCTTGAACCAATAGGATATTTAGCTGGCTGGAGTGCAGTTGGTTGCCACCCTAGCATGATGGGGATCGGTCCTGTCGGAGCCGTTAAGAAACTTTTTTCTAAATCCGATTTATCAATAGATAATATGGATCTCGTGGAGCTTAATGAAGCATTCGCCTGTCAGGTTCTGGCATGTTTGAAAGGCTTAGAGTGGAACGACCCTAACCGATTAAATATCAATGGCTCAGGGATATCCCTCGGACACCCCATCGGCGCAACGGGCATACGCATAATGACCTCATTACTCCACGAACTTAAACGCAGAAACGGAAAATATGGGCTCGAAACGATGTGCGTTGGTGGTGGCCAGGGTATCGCTGCATTGTTTGAGGCCGCATAGCGGATACATTTTATCGAAATTGTGATTCATCAATAAAACTTCCCATTCCAGATTTAGCGCCAGCCTTTTCCATAGCTTCTAGAAACATTTCATGAATACGAGGATCCTGATCCTCATATTCTATTTGAGCTCCGCCCTTATTGACATCGACATCCATACCTAAAAAGATCCGCTTCTTTTCTTCCATTAATGGATATCGTAACCCACCACATGCGATAGCAAGATATCGCGTTGGTGTTGCGGAGGCATTGAAATGTTGATGAAACATCATATCAGGTGGTGCAAATACCGTACCATGGCTCCAGTCAACCCTAGTTATCTCTTCATCACCTTCATACCAAAGAAGTGAGTAGCCGTGTCCGGTGACACACATTACATGGAAATCTGCGCCGTGCCGGTGCCCTTTTTTATAGGTACCTACTGGCATCTCTGACATATGTGCATGCATTGCGCCATCTGCTAATACAAACATCATATTTGAGCCACCAGCTCCACGAGCTTCCCATTTTTGCAATTCAAAGGTTTGAAGATCAGGAATAAAATTGGTTTCCCACATGTGACGCCCGGGCCGTTTGGGTATAAAAGTCCCTTCGCCTGCATAGTAATCCGCAGTTCCTTCTCGCGCAGGAAAACGGAAAGAATTTTCAAATACAAACTTATCATCGTGAAAGACATTCATGATCATTGGCATATTGTTTGTAGATGAAAGACGAGCTGTTTCCTGACCTGACCCATTAAAATGTTGATACTTAGCATTTAGCGGGAGAGCAAATAAGCTACCTTTGCCCCATTCAAAACTGTGTTTAGTGCCATCCGCAGTTTCAACTTGCGTACTACCCTGACCCGAAAGACAATAAACCACTTCTTCAAACATGTGCTGTTGTTGCGTGGTTGATTCGCCCGGCGCAAGTTCTAAAACCATAACTGATAGCCAGTCACCACGACCCTTTAAATGTGCTAGCCCTCCTTTACATCCAAAACGATTCCAGGGTTTTACTTCAACATCCGGCAAATGAATGCCAAAATCCTCAGTGATTGGTATTCCCTCTCGTTCAGCCCAATCTAGGAATGGGTCAGATAAAAAGGGCTTATCTCCTTCGGTCGACCTAAGCTCTTGCTCGAGAGTATCCATTAAATGCTCCTTTATGCCTTTTACTTCCTGCGCGGTGTTGCTTGCTGTCCACTATATTATCCGGTTAAATCATAATAACAAATCCGTTTTGGGCATTAATTCCCGAAAACTTGAAGGGGAGGAAAATAATGGCCGATAAAAAGGCTGACTTTATAGAAATAAATGGATGTAAAATAGAAATTTGGCGAGGCGGCAGCGGGCCTGCGTTACTATTTCTTCACGGAGCAGGTGGTATTACTAGCTGGGCACCATATCTTGATGGAATGGCCCAAAGCTATGAGGTGCTCGCACCAAGCCATCCTGGTTTCGGAAACTCAGGAAATCCAGATTGGCTGGATAGCGTTTCCGACTTAGCGTTTTTTTATTTAGATTTCATTAAGGAGTTAAAATTACAAGACATACATCTAGTTGGTAATTCATTGGGCGGATGGATTGCGAGTGAAATAGCGATCCGTTCTATTGAAAACATAAAAACACTCACTTTAGTTTCTGCTGCAGGATTAAACGTCGTCGGCTTACCGATGGGCGATATTTTCATGTGGAGCAATGAAGAAACGGCTAAAAAGATGTTTTATGATCAAAATTTAGCCACTCAACGCATCGCCGCAAGTCAACAGATGACCGAGGCACAAAAAGATATACAACTTAAAAACTATTTCACTACCGGAAAGCTATCATGGAACCCACGCTTTCATAATCCGGATTTGAGGAAGTGGTTACATAGAATTACGGTACCTACTATGATAATTTGGGGTGAAAACGATAATATTTTTCCGCCCGAATATGGCGAAGCGTTTAAGGATTCAATACCAAATTCTGAACTACATATTATCACTAAATGCGGCCATTTACCTCATCAGGAGAAAACCCAAGAATTTCTTGATGCGATGGGCATCTTAACCTCCAAGAATTAAACCTATTATTTAACCAAAAGAGCAGAACAATGCGATTTTCTTTTTTTCATCTAATGCCCTACAGCGCTGTTGACCTCGAGGCGATCCAAGATACCGCATGGATTAATTTCTCTAATAGTAATTACGACCCCAAGGAAGGCCACAAGCTCTATAATCGCTACCTGGATGAGCTGGAGTATGCTGATGCACTTGGATTTGACGGCATTTGTGTCAACGAACACCATCAAACTGCTTATGGTATAATGCCCCAACCAAGTTTGCTCGCCGGAGCACTTTCAAGACGAACAGAAAATTCAAAAATTTGTATTCTTGGTCGTGCCTTACCTTTGACAGAAAACCCCCTTTCTATAGCCGAAGAATATTCAATGATTGATAATGTTACCGGGGGACGTTTAATAGCTGGCTTTGTTCGAGGTATTGGTTGTGAATATCATTCATATATGGTTAATCCCGCAAACTCACTTGAGCGCTTCCACGAAGCCCATGACCTGATACTTCAGGCATGGACGCAGCCTGGACCGACAGCCTTTGAAGGAAAACATTATCGATTTCAATATGTGAATATGTGGCCGCGTCCCTATCAGGAACCTCATCCTCCTATTTGGATTCCTTCACAGGGTTCTGCAGAAACAAAGGACTGGGCATCCCATCCGGATCGAAAATATACGATGCTAATGACGTTTAGTCCTGTAAAAAACGTAATCCGCAATATGAATGCTTACTCTGACAAATGCGAGGAGTATGGTTACAAATGCCAACCAGAACAGCTTGGCTGGGCATTGCCACTTTATGTTGCTGAGAGCGACGAAAAAGCAATTGAAGAATCCCGAGAACATATCCAGAATTTTTTTAACAAATTTGTGCTAGCTCCAACCGAGTATCGAATGCCGCCAGGTTATTCATCAATCAATTCCTATAAAATGATACTGGAAAATAAGATGAAATTTCGTGAACAATTCTTAAGCATAGAAATGCTGATGGATAACGGTATGTTTATTTGTGGCAGTCCTTCCACGGTGGCAGAAAAATTAGAAGAATACCAGGAAGCAATGGGGTATGGTAATCTCGTTATAATGGGACAGTTTGCTACTTTGGACCATGAGCATACCAAGAAAAGTATGCAGATGTTTTCCGAGGAAGTAATGCCCAAATTACGACATATTGGGGTACCAACTGTGGCGGCTGCTGAGTAAAACAAA
>PBWY01000115.1 GCA_002727395.1 Rhodospirillales bacterium
AATTTACCCAAAAACCTTAGCAAAATACCACCAACAAATTATTTTTATTGCAGTTGCGACATACGGTCGCGTTGGCGGCTTACGGTATCAGCAGCCCCTCCGCTTGGGTTAGTATGTCATAAAATTTTATTGAAGATTTCAGAATTAAATGACTAGAACTAGAAGATTTTGTTATTAACTGCATAAAACGAAGATAATGTTTTGGAACTTACAGACAGAAAACGGGATTTAGGGATGAGGTTTAATAGGATTATTTCGGCAGTGATTTTAAATATTTTAGGTTTATCAAGTGGACTGATGATAACAGGCGTTTCAGCTTCTTCAGCGGTGCCTTGGCAAAAAGATTTTCAGCCTGCGGTGACTTCCGTAATGGAGGACGTGCATGACTTTCACGACCTGCTTTTAGTGATCATTACACTAATCACGGTATTTGTCCTTGCACTCTTACTTTATACCATGTGGAAGTTTAGTGCTAAAAGAAATCCAGTACCATCAAAGACAACTCATCATGCCACGCTCGAAATGGCTTGGACTATAGTTCCTGTTATTATTTTAGTCGTAATTGCCGTGCCATCTTTTAAATTACTGTATAAAGCCGATGTATTGCCGAAAGTGGATATGACAATCAAAGCTATAGGTAATCAGTGGAATTGGGGTTATGAGTATCCGGATCACGGAAACTTTTCTTTTGTTGCAAACATGATCGGGGAATCTGATCTACAACAATGGGCTAAAGAAAATAAAATAAACAACCCAAAAAGGTTACTCGAAACTGACGCAGAAGTCGTTGTGCCAGTTAACACCAACGTTCGCGTGCAGGTTACATCTAATGATGTTTTGCATGCTTGGGCTGTTCCGGCATTTGGAGTTAAAATTGACGCTGTTCCTGGTAGGCTAAATCAGACCTGGTTTAATGTAAAAAAAATGGGGACCTACTACGGTCAGTGTTCTGAACTTTGCGGACAAAATCATGGTTTTATGCCTATCAAAGTGCGGGTTGTCTCCAAGTCGGAATTTGCAAAATGGGTGACCGCACAGCGGGCGGCAGCTGGCTTAGAGCCATTAAAACAAAAGCGGCGTGAGGTCGCTAAATTAAATAACTCGCCACGTTAAGCAAGAAAGTGAATAGGAAATGAGTAATTCAACTAATTCTCACGAACATAACGATCATACGCCAACAGGCTGGCGCAGATTTGCTTATTCAACTAACCACAAAGACATTGGAACGATGTACCTGATATTTGCCATCGTGGCGGGGATAATTGGTGCCGGAATGTCGGTTCTATTCAGAATGGAATTGTCTGAGCCGGGCAGTCAAATTCTAGGCGGCGATCATCAAATGTATAATGTCTTGGTCACGGCACACGGATTAATTATGATCTTTTTTATGGTAATGCCTGCTATGATTGGGGGATTTGGAAACTGGATTGTACCTCTCATGATTGGCGCTCCGGATATGGCATTCCCGAGAATGAATAATATCAGCTTCTGGTTATTGGTGCCGTCATTTCTTTTGTTATTGTCTTCACCATTTGTAGAAGGTCCAGCGGGTAGCGATGGTGTAGGCGGTGGATGGACACTCTATGCGCCTTTGAGTGCTACGACTCCAGGGCCTGCGGTTGATCTTGCAATATTTTCTCTTCATTTAGCTGGAGCAAGTTCAATTTTGGGAGCTGCAAATTTTATAACTACTATTCTTAACATGCGTACTCCTGGCATGACTTTACACAAAATGCCCTTATTTGTTTGGTCAATTTTAGTAACCGCTTTTCTTTTACTGTTATCCTTACCCGTATTGGCTGGTGCGATTACAATGCTCTTAACAGATAGAAATTTTGGCACCACATTTTTTAATCCGGCCGGAGGTGGTGATCCAATCTTGTTTCAGCACTTATTTTGGTTTTTTGGTCACCCTGAGGTTTACATTCTGATTTTACCGGGCTTTGGTATAGTTAGTCAGGTGGTCTCGACATTTTCAAGGAAACCGGTATTTGGATATCTTGGCATGGCCTATGCTATGGTGTCGATTGGGGTTGTCGGTTTTATCGTTTGGGCTCACCATATGTATACGGTAGGTTTAGATGTTGATACCAAGGCATATTTTACGGCCGCAACGATGGTTATCGCTGTTCCTACAGGTATAAAAATATTTAGTTGGATTGCAACTATGTGGGGTGGCTCTATTGAATTCAAGACTCCCATGCTCTGGTCGATTGGCTTTATATTTTTGTTTACTGTTGGAGGCGTTACGGGTGTCGTTCTGGCCAATGCAGGTGTGGATACGGCGCTACATGATACCTATTATGTCGTTGCGCATTTCCACTACGTACTTTCCTTAGGAGCCGTTTTTGCCATCTTTGCAGGCTTCTATTATTGGTTGCCAAAAATGTGCGGGCGGCAATACCCCGAAACTTTAGGAAAGTTGCATTTTTGGATTACTTTTATTGGGGTAAATATCGTTTTTTTCCCCCAACATTTTTTAGGTCTTGCGGGTATGCCGCGGCGAATACCCGACTATCCGGACGCTTATGCTGGTTGGAACCAAATATCCTCATATGGGTCTTATCTCTCCGCTTTTGGTGTATTGGTTTTTCTCTACATTTTGTATAAGACTTTTACCTCCGGTCAAAAAGTAGCGGAGAATCCATGGGGTGAAGGCGCTACCACATTGGAGTGGACCCTCTCATCTCCTCCACCGTTTCATTCATATGATGAATTACCAAAAGTAAAATAATAATGCATAGAGTAGGTTAAGGATTGAATGGTGTCTGAAAAGTCTACCAACATAACATTATCGGGTACTGTATCGGCGGATGGTGACGTTGGAGATTACATTGCATTATTAAAACCTCGCGTTATGTCATTGGTGGTATTTACCGCCTTTGCTGGGCTTTACTTAGCACCGGGCAGTATACATCCAGTTATTGCAATAGTGGCGGTATTGTGCATAGCAGTAGGGGCGGGCGCCTCAGGTGCAATTAATATGTGGTATGATAGAGATATTGACGCTGTCATGGATCGTACTGCAGCGCGACCAATTCCAAATGGAAGGATACAGCCCGGCGCGGCACTTGGTTTTGGGGTTGCATTGGGAGCGTGGTCCGTAATGGTTATGGGTTTAGCTGTAGAATGGGCTGCAGCAGCGTTGTTAGCGTTCACTATTTGCTTTTATGTTTTTGTTTATACGATATGGCTAAAACGGCGTACTCCCCAAAACATCGTCATTGGTGGAGCAGCGGGCGCTTTCCCTCCCATGGTAGGTTGGTCAGCGGTGACCGGTGATATTACTTTAAGCTCGATCATTCTGTTTGCTATTATTTTCATGTGGACACCTCCTCATTTTTGGGCTTTGGCACTATATCGGCGTGGTGATTATGAAAAAGCAGGCGTTCCTATGATGCCGGTAGTTGCTGGTGAACGGGAGACTAAACGGCAAATTATACTTTATACGGTGCTATTAGTGCCTATTACATTGGCGCCCACTTTATCGGGCATGTCTAGCTGGTTTTATGGTTTTATCGCCGCATTTTTGGGGTTAGTTTTTGTTTCTTTAACGTTAGCAATTTATCGTGATTCAAGTGAAAAATATGCGCGCCTCACATTTGTTTTTTCAATACTTTATTTATTTCTCATATTTACAACTTTAGTACTAGATAAAGCCGTAGGTTTTTAGTGCGTGATCAATGGTTTATGACTATGGACAAAAAGGAAAATCAAGGTCTTCGGCAAAAAAGGCGCAACCGTGCATTACTAATTGTACTTATTGGTATGGTAATTTTATTTTATGTGATCTCGGTCGTTAGGATGGGATCAGGTACATGATTCGAAAAGGTAAAACAACTACGGTATTCGGGATTTTTTGTATTTTAGCTTGTATGTTCACTTTAACGGCATATTCGGTTCCTCTTTATGAATTATTTTGCAAAGTGACTGGCTATGGAGGAACAACTCAGGTTGCTGCAGGTAATCCAGATAAGGTTTTGGGTCGCAAGGTTACCGTGAGGTTTAACGCCGATATAAATACTGATTTACCTTGGAGTTTTAGGCCGGTGCAAAATAAGGTTTCCGTGCGGGTAGGAGAGCCAGTTTTAGCCTATTACCGAGCGAAGTCTCTTGTGAATTATGATGTAGTAGGTACAGCAACTTTTAACGTTGTGCCCAATAAGGCGGGAAAATATTTCAATAAGGTTGAATGTTTTTGTTTTACGGAACAAATTTTAAAGGCAGGGCAAACAGTTGAATTTCCGGTCCAGTTTCATATTGATCCGGCTATCGACGAAGATATCGGCTTGAATGATGTTAAGACCATCACCTTGTCATATACTTTCTTTAAATCCGTAAAAAAAAAAGAGCATAATACAGCTAATTTAGTTGTGAAAAAAGTAAACGGATATGATAAATTAACTAAGGGAAGAGTACTAAAATGAATTTAACCGCTGATTCAGTTGACGGGCACGGCTCAGAACATAAACACCCTTGGCACCTCGTCGATCCGAGCCCTTGGCCTATTGTTGGGGCACTTAGTGCTGGTTTACTTGCTATTGGCACCGTCATTTACATGCATGGTGGAGGCTCTTGGTTATTAGCGCTGGGATTTCTTGGCGTTGCTCTTACTATGTTTTTCTGGTTTCGAGACGTTACCTTGGAAGCTACGTTTCAGGGGCACCATTCCATACCAGTACAAATTGGTATGCGTTATGGGATGGCATTGTTCATTGCTTCAGAGGTGATGTTCTTTGTTGCTTGGTTCTGGGCCTTCTTTAATGCAAGTTTGTTTCCACCAGAAACTATCAATGGAATATGGCCTCCCCCTGGAATTATTGTCTTTGATCCTTGGAGCCTACCTTTTCTTAATACTCTTATTCTTTTGACTTCGGGAGTGACACTTACCTGGGCTCATCACGCTTTAATTGAAGGCAATAAAGAGCATGTTTTGCAGGGTTTAGGTCTGACTATTTTCCTAGGACTTATTTTTACCGGTGTTCAGGGTTATGAGTATTCTCATGCTGCTTTTAGTTTCGCTTTTGAGGAGGGCAGTCCGGGTAAGGGGGGAATTTACCCAACGGTTTTCTTTATGGCTACTGGTTTTCATGGCTTTCATGTCATTGTGGGGACAACTTTTTTAATTGTTTGTTTCTATAGAACATATAAAGATCACTTTAAGTCAGATCATCATTTTGGTTTTGAAGCTGCAGCGTGGTACTGGCATTTTGTTGACGTTGTATGGCTATTTTTATTTTGTTGCATATATTGGTGGGGCGCAGGCAACGCAATTACAATTTAGAATCTATGAGAATGGTTTAGGTTTTTTTTACGACTAATAATTTGGTTAAATGTAGGATGTTGAAGAAACTTTGAGTGTCTTATGTGCAAATGCAGCTATTAGAATATCAATCAAGGCCGTTTCTGCGGTGAAGAAGAGCTTTATTGCAGCCAGATAAATACCTGTAGTTTTCTTTATTTTAGCCTAAATTTGTACTGACCCCTTCACATAATTCTTATGTATGGGGCTTCTGGTTTATGTTTCAGTGGTTCCTTATTTAATCAATCTATTACTGTTTGTTTTTTCTCTCTGCCTCTCTGGCAGATTAAGGTTTTGTTGATTATCAATCATTTAAAAAATCTGTGTTGGAATTATGATAACTGGTCCTAAGGCTTTGGAAGAACAGAGAAAAATAAGTAAAAGTCTAGTAATAGTTGCGACTTCTGTATTTATAATTCTTATAAGCCTAGGGACTTGGCAAGCCCATCGCCTTGAATGGAAAGAAGGCCTAATCTCAAAGTACCAAGCAGAATTAAAACGGACACCAATAGCTCTTGCAGACTTGCCAACTGTCAAACCAAAAAAATTTAGACGCGTTCAGGTGATTGGTAAATATTTGCATAGATTACAAATATTTGTTGGACCAAAACCTTATCGAGGAAATGCCGGTTGGCATGTTGTGACACCTTTTCAACTGGAGACAGGAGACATAATCTTAATCAATCGAGGATGGGTTCCACTTTCCTTTCGAAATAACCTTGAAGCGAAGATTGAAAAAAGAAACAACAAAAGCGCTGTGGTGGGTGTTATTAATTGGCCGCGTAAAAGGAATTATTTTGATCCGGTAAACATCCCAGAAAAAAATCAGTGGTTCCGGGTTGATACTGCTGCAATAGCAAATAAACTTCACCTTAAGAATGTTCCATCTTATTGGATTTCAATTAATAAGAAAAAGAAAAGTAATAAGTTTCCTATCGGAGGAGTGGGAACGAAAATGCCGATTAATAACCATCTTCAATATGTATGGACTTGGTTTGGTTTGGCTTTCGGGCTTTTAATTCTTTCGATAGTTTATTGGAGGCAAAGGTACCGTTAGTGAGCGAGGTTTTAGATAATCGGAACGCGGTAAAGGGCGCACTTTGGATGTGTGCCGCCTCAATTATGATAGCTATTTCGGCCTCCTGCATTAGAGAACTTTCTCAAACCTACAACACTTTTCAACTAGTATTTTTTAGAAGCGCGATCGGTTTGCTACTCCTGTCCCCTTGGATGTTAAAAACTGCAAAGAGGGGTAAACTCTCTACAACTAGGTTCCCACTTTATGTTTTGCGAACAGCTCTTAGCTATACTGGTATGGTCTGTGTGTTTTTTGCTTTAGCACGTATGCCGATTGGAGAGGTCTACGCGTTATTGTTTTTAGTACCCATCATCACAATTGTTATGGCTGTTTTTCTTTTAAGTGAAAAAGCTGGCATTGAGGCTTTGGCAGCATGCGGAATCGCTTTTATCGGTGCTTTGGTTATATTGCGTCCTGGCGTAATAGCCATAAGTCTAGCTGCAATTGCCGTATTAGTTACCGCGGTGACATATGCAGGGACAAATATTTGTATTAAAGCATTATCAAAAACCGATACTCCAGCCCAAATTACATTTTATGGCCAACTATTGGCCCTACCATTAGCCCTTGGGCCGGCATTATATTTCTGGAAAATGCCTTTGTTTTCAGATCTTCCAATGATCTTCGCCCTTGGGACTTTGCAGCTTTTAGCAGGTTTATTCCATGCCTACTCCGTGCGGGCGGCGGATGCACGTATTGTACAGCCTTTTAATTTTGTACGTTTGCCCGCCAGTGTATTATTTGCTTTCATATTTTTTAGTGAATTACCATCATCATGGACTTGGCTTGGAGCAGGAATGATTTTTACAAGCTCCTATTATGTTTTGTATAAGGAGGCTGAAAGCCGGAAAAAACCTAACGACGAAGCAGAAACTCTCGGCCCAACTTGACACGAGGCTTACCATCATACTCAATTATATCTGCAGTGGCATAAGTTTCACTCCAAGTTGTCGGCAGATAACTGCCAGTTCCAATAACATCAACGGGGGCTTTAGCTTCAGAGAACAAATGGCATTTATCTGGCCCAAAGCCGCTTGAGGCTACTATTTTTGCTCTTTGATATCCCTCACTGTCTAATGCTTCTCTAAGCCGCCAAACTGCTGCAGCGGATACACCTGGTCCTACTAGATAAGAAAGTTGCGTCTCGGATCTGTAACCGCGCACAACTTCTGGAACGTGCCGATCCAAAACTGCATAAGAAGCTGCGGGATCTAATTTCTCAATATAACGGCTTCCGGGAGTATCAAGCCTAAACGATAATAAACCTTGTTCCACAAGTTCTGGGAATTTCTCACAGACTTGTAAGCTATCAGAAATTTCGTTTCCAAAATAGTCAACAAGAACAGTCATCGGTAAATCAGGGAATGTCTGTTGAAACATTTCAGCAGCTCGAAGTGTGCTACCCGCATAGCCAATGAAGGCATGAGGCATTGTACCCCTCCCTTTCTCTTGACCAAAATAATGGGCGGTGGCATCTGTAGCATTACCTATAAATCCTAATGCACCATTTTGTTTTTGTGCTTTAGAGGAACCTACAGACGCTGCATAGGCCATCATTTCCGCCATATTCGTACCAGCACAGTGGCGGGCATCCATTGCCAAAAATGCAACATTTGGTAGGTCCGAACACATTGAATAAGCATTGTAAGCGGCTACGCAAGCGGGGCCGAGTTTCTGTAATAATAAAGTTTCAAGATCTACTAGTTCAGATAGTTGGCCAGTGATGTAAGCGATAGGTTCGCCTGCGCCAACCCAATCACCCTCTTGGTACTTGAGTTCAATCTCAAAATTGGTAAGGCGTTCCTTGGAAACCGAAGTTAGCCAATTCAACGCAAGTCTCGGCGCCGATATTACTGGCCGGCGCATGAAAAGAGCATAAGTCACAATTGAGTCACCAAATTCCGCAACAGTTTTTTTTGTATGCGCAAAATATTTATCGGTCCAGGATTGAATTTGTAATTCTTCAATTGGCCAAGCAGCTTCGCCCTCTTTATTTAGGTGCTCAGTACTGCTATTTATATTTTCATTGGTTTTCATAAATTTTCTCTTACACATAAAGCGAATAATCTATCCCATTCAAGCACATATATAATGAGTTAGGGTAGGGTCATAAAGATATCGGTTTTTTTAAATTAGTAATTTCTGAGAAGCCATAATTTAAAAGTGGGGAAAGTAGCGTTTTTTCTTATGTACCATGGATTGTTCCTCAGTTAGTTGGCCAAAAGTATTCCTAGTCTATAGTATTCTGGTACTAAATAAGTTTTAGAAAGGAGAAAAAATTGCGCTATGTAAGCACTCGTGGCTCTGCCCCTGTACTCGAATTTGAGGATGTCGTTCTTGCTGGTCTTGCCGTAGATGGAGGACTTTACGTCCCTGAAGAATATCCCTATTTTTCTAGTGGCCAAATAGAAGCGATGCGTGGGTTAAACTATGTAGATCTGGCTTACAAGGTTTTAGAACCATTTGTTGATGGTGCTATCAATCCTGACGCACTTAAAGGCCTAATTAATAATTCATATAAAAATTTTGCACACCCTGAAATCGCTCCAATTATAAAATTGGATGAAAATGTATTTATTTTGGAATTATTTCATGGTCCAACCCTGGCCTTTAAAGACTTTGCCCTTCAAGTTTTAGCTAGGTTGTTTGACTGTATATTGTTAAAGCGGAGACAACGAATAACAATAGTCGCTGCTACGTCTGGTGATACAGGCTCTGCCGCAATAGAGGCATGCCTTAAACGTGAGGCTATAGAAATATTTATTTTGCATCCGAAAGGTCGCGTTTCAGATATTCAACGTCGTCAAATGACAACCGTCAAAGAGGATAATGTGCATAATATTGCGATAGAAGGTACTTTTGATGATTGTCAGGAGCTTGTTAAACAAATGTTTAATGACCCTACGTTCCGAGCTGAGCAAAATCTGTCTGCTGTAAATTCAATTAATTGGGCTCGAATTATGGTTCAGGTGGTTTATTATTTCGCTTCTTCTTTAAAACTAGGGGCTCCGGGAAGAGGTATTGCATATTCGGTACCAACCGGAAATTTCGGTGATATTTTTGCCGGTTATGTTGCTACTAAAATGGGATTACCAATAGAAAAATTAATTATCGCTACAAATACCAACGATATTTTATCCCGTTTTATGAAAAATGGTGAAATGCAAATAAAAGAGGTAATACCCACGCTGAGTCCTGCCATGGATATTCAAGTGTCTAGTAACTTTGAAAGATTATTGTTCGATCTTTATGAAGGCGATGGGCCAATGGTGAAACAAAAGATGGATGAATTTAAAAAAAGTGGGAAAATGGTCGTTACCTCTGGTGTACTGAAGAAGGCGAAGAAAATATTCGCTTCTTGCAGCCTTAATGATAACGGAATCAAAAATCAAATATTAGAAACCTACGAAGCCACCGGTCTTATTGTGGACCCGCACACAGCTACAGGAGTTCATGCCGCGACAAACTGTTCTAAAGAAAAAGTTCCGATTGTTGCATTATCCACTGCGCATCCGGCAAAGTTTCCTGATGCTGTTCAGAACGCAATTAAAATTAAACCAGAGCTACCTGACCATCTATCTGATTTGCTTGATCGTCCCGAATTTTTCGATGTTTTGCCAAATAATATCGAAGCCGTTAAGTCTTATATCCGTAAAACTGCTTTCAAATAATGCCCGAAGAATAAGAAAACTTTTGACAGAATTTTGTTAGTTAAAGGTTTGTAGCTGGTTATTGAAATAGTATCTGTTTAACAAGATTATTTTAAGCGTGGCCAGACTGTCCAGATAACATATTGAAATCTATTCCTATTTTTTTCATAGCATTTTCCCAAATATTTTCGGGTTTGTTGTCAAATACCAAAGTGTTGTCTGCCGGAAGGCTAAGCCAACCATTCGCTTGTATTTCTTGGTCAAGTTGGCCCGGTGCCCAACCAGCATATCCTAAAGTTAGGATACTTCTTTCCGGTCCCTTGCCATCAGCAATAGATTTTAGAATGTCGATGGTAGCAGTTAATGCAACTTCGTCATTTATTACTAATGTTGCATCCTTGATATAATCAGCGGAGTGGAGAACAAACCCGCGTCCAGTTTCTACAGGCCCTCCAAAATGAACGCTTATTTTTTGATCAGCAGAATCAGTACTTATATTCAATTGATCTAGTAATTCGGGAAAGCTGACACTATCAACAATCTTGTTAATTACTAGGCCCATTGCACCGTC
>PBWY01000116.1 GCA_002727395.1 Rhodospirillales bacterium
AGAAATAGAGAGTGTAATTTGTGTGCCATGATTGTTGACTTGCAAATGAGAGTTCATATAATCCAGCACCTTCGCGCTTGGAAAATAGTTAGTGAATATAAAAGCGTTAATTACCAAAATAAGGAGACCGCCAAATGGCGCGGATATCAGGCGTAAATCTTCCAAATAAACCAACGGGGATTGCTCTTACATATATTCATGGTATAGGTAGAACTACCGCCTCTGAAATTTGTACGGCCGTTGGTGTAGACGCTGCGGTGCGTATGAACGAACTGAGCGATGATGAGGTAGGTCGTATTAGAGAGATTATCGATCGTGATCATCGGGTTGAGGGCGAGCTAAGACGTGATATTGCTATGAATATCAAACGTTTGATGGATCTAGGTTGTTATCGTGGATTGCGTCATCGTCGTGGAATGCCGTCGCGCGGACAACGTACACATACAAACGCTCGAACTCGCAAGGGACGTGCCCGTCCAATCGCTGGTAAAAATTAAGGTACGATAGGAAAAGATATGGCCAAGGCTGCTACTTCCCGAGTTCGTAAACGCGAACGTAAAAATATCACATCGGGTACGGCCCATGTGAATGCAACGTTTAATAATACAATGATAACTATTGCAGATGCACAAGGTAATACCATTGCTTGGTCTTCGGCCGGGCAGGCTGGTTTTAAGGGATCACGAAAATCTACACCCTACGCTGCTCAAATTGCGGCAGAAGACGCGGGTCATAAAGCCATGGAGCATGGTATGAAAACCTTAGAGGTAGAGGTTAAGGGTCCGGGTTCTGGTCGAGAATCCGCACTGAGAGCTCTCCAAACTGTAGGATTTACAATTACTGCTATTAAAGATGTTACACCGATCCCACATAATGGTTGCCGGCCGAGGAAGCGTCGACGGGTTTAATTTTAATACATCAAGCTGATTGGCGGTGGATATCGCCAAGACGGATTAAAAATTTTTAGGGGGCTTTAGCCTTCAAATGAGAATGAGGTTGCACTCGTGATTCAAAAAAATTGGCAAGAACTTATAAAACCGAATAAATTAGAAGTAACTCCGGGATTTGATGAATCTCGTATGGGAACAATTGTGGTCGAACCATTAGAACGTGGATTTGGCCTCACATTGGGAAATGCGCTACGCAGGGTCCTGTTGTCATCACTGCAGGGGGCAGCTGTTACCGCAGTACAAATTGATGGTGTTTTACATGAGTTTTCTTCAATCCCTGGGGTTCGAGAAGATGTTACAGATATTGTTTTGAATCTAAAATCATTATCTTTGCGTTACCAAGGAGATGAGGCACGTCGCATATCTTTGACAGCTGAAGGTCCTTTAGAGGTAACAGCGGGAATGATAGAAGCATCGCATGACGTAGAGATAGTAAACCCAGATTTAGTTATTTGTACTTTAGACGATGGTGCTAAGGTAAATATGGAAATGACGGTCACGACGGGTATGGGTTATTTACCAGCCGTTCAAACTAGAACCGAAGATCAACCAATCGGTCTTGTGCCTATTGATGCTATTTATAGCCCTGTGCGTAGGGTTTCTTTTCAAGTTGATAATACACGCGTTGGACAAGTTACCGATTATGATAAGCTTACAATTGACATTGAAACAGATGGTACTTTAGTGCCTGATGACGCAGTGGCATTAGCGGCCCGGATTTTACAAGATCAACTGCGTCCATTTGTTAATTTTGATGAGCCGGAGCCTCCAGAAGATACTACCATACCCGAAGAGCCAAAATTTAATCGGAATCTTTTAAGAAAGGTTGACGAGCTCGAATTATCTGTCAGGTCAGCAAACTGCTTAAAGAATGATAACATCATTTACATTGGCGATTTAGTTCAAAAATCTGAACAGGAAATGCTGCGAACTCCAAACTTTGGACGAAAGTCACTAAATGAGATTAAGGAGGTATTGTCCCAGATGGGACTCCACCTTGGAATGGAAATATTGGAATGGCCACCAGAAAATATTGAGGAAATGGCCAAAAGACTAGAGGAACCGTATTGATTTCGGAGCGAAGAACATGCGTCATAGAATGAGTGGACGAAAACTTAATAGGACAAGTTCACACCGAAAAGCTTTGTTTTGTAACATGTCAGTTGCGTTGTTGAAACATGAACAAATTACAACAACCTTACCAAAGGCTAAAGAGCTGCGCGGAGTAGTTGATCGATTGATCACTCTTGGAAAAAGGGGGTCACTCCATGCCCGGCGCCAAGCGTTGAGTCGTTTGAACCATGATAATGTTATTGTAGAAAAGTTATTCACCGTGTTGGCAGAGAGATACGCATCACGGAATGGCGGTTATACAAGGGTACTAAAAGCCGGGTTTCGGTATGGAGACAATTCCCCCATGGCAATTATTGAACTCGTTGAGCGTGATGAAGATGCTAAGGGACAAGATTCCGGTCCGCCACAAAATCTTTCCGAGGAAGTAGAATCCGAAGCGGCCTAAAATTATAGGCCCCTCCAAAAAGATTTTTCGGGGCAGCCTAAGGCTGCCCTTTTTCATTTCAAGAAGAATAGTACAAATTTACTATAACTATTTTAGATTTAAAAATGTTTATATCTTTGAAGAAACTCACACAAATAATTATAGGTTTCCCTTTCTTTATTCTTTTTGCGTTTAATTCTTTTTTGTTATCGGCAGCTAATTCTTCCCACAAAATTGTTCCACTTGTAAAAACAGAATTAATCCCGTCATATGCACCATTAGTCAGAAAAGCCTCACCTGCGGTAGTTAATATTTATACAAAAAGGGTAATTAGGAGTAATCGTTCTCCATTTTTTAATGACCCGTTTTTCAAACAATTTTTTGGAGATAATGTTTTTCAATTCGGAGTTCCCAGAAAGCGCGTTGAGAGATCGCTCGGCTCCGGGGTCATTGTGCGCTCGGAAGGCATTGTTGTTACCAATAGTCATGTAATTAAAAATGCGGATGAAATTACCGTTATCCTGTCTAATCGAAGTGAGTTAGCAGCGAAGGTAATACTCGCAGATGATAAAACAGATCTAGCGGTTTTAAAAATCGAAGCGGGCGATAAAGGGCTGCCATTTTTAAGATTAAGAGACTCGGATGACATTGAAGTCGGTGATATAGTCCTAGCTATTGGAAATCCATTTGGGGTTGGACAAACAGTTACAAATGGTATTGTATCCGCTCTTGCACGCGCTGCTGTTGGTATATCAAATTTTAGTTTCTTTATTCAAACCGATGCGGCTATTAATCCGGGAAATTCAGGGGGGGCTCTGATAACCATGGATGGAAAGTTAGTAGGGGTAAACACGGCCATATATAGTCGTAGCGGTGGGTCACAAGGTATTGGGTTTGCGATTCCTTCAAATATGGTTGCTCGCATAATTGATAATGCGTTAAATGGTGCAAAAGTTGTCAGACCTTGGCTGGGGGCAAGCGGACAAAATTTGACCCCCGACTTGATGCAATCCCTGAAATTGAAAAACCCCTGGGGTGTGTTGGTAAATAAAATTTATAATAACGGACCAGCGGCACGATCAGGAATTAAAGCCGGCGATGTCATTATTGGTATAAATAAATTCGACATTGCAGATTTGAATGAGCTGAATTTTAGGATTGCCACTCTCAAAGTCGATAAGAAGGCAATAATTCATTTGTTTCGGAATGGAAAAAAAGAAAAACTAATTTTCCCCCTGGAAGCAGCTCCTGAAAGACCAGCTCGTGAAGTGACCAAGCTTGTCGGCCGTCACCCTTTATCAGGCGCCATTGTAGCAAATATGTCACCAGCGTTAGCAGAGGAGCTCTCTCTTGACCCAATGGAAAGAGGTGTATTCGTAATGAGTACAATTTCAAATAGTACGGCCAAGCGCATCGGACTTCTTAAAGGAGATTGGATTTTAGCTATCAATAGAAAAAAAGTATTTACAGTCCGAGCTCTAATTTCGTTACTTAATAAAAACACTTCAAAATGGAGTCTGACCCTAAGACGGAACGGTAAGGTCTTTACAGCAGTCATTGGAGGATGAAATGACTTCTGAACCGAGTCTTTTCGGCAATCAACAAACCCGTCCTTTAGCAGATAGAATTAGGCCGAGTTCTTTAATAGATGTAGTGGGACAAAATCATTTACTGGAGGATAATGGCCAGATAGGACGGTTGTTGAAAGCCAAAAATTTAACCTCAATGATCTTATGGGGCCCTCCCGGTTCAGGAAAAACGACTATTGCACGATTATTAGCAAAAACAGCTGATCATATTTTTATAGAAATATCAGCAATTCTTTCGGGAGTAACTGAGCTAAGAAAGGTGTTTGAAAGGGCTAGCTTAGAAAGAGAGGCGGGAATAAAAACAATTCTTTTTGTTGATGAAATTCACCGTTTTAACCGGGCTCAACAAGATAGCTTTCTGCCTTATATCGAGGATGGAACCATTATCCTGATTGGTGCAACCACTGAAAATCCATCGTTCGAATTAATATCACCTCTGCTTTCAAGGACTCAAGTGATTGTTTTACGTAGGCTAAATCAAGAAGCTTTAGAAAAGATATTAATTAGAGCAGAGCGTGAATTTAATAGAAGATTACCCATAACAGAAAATGCAAAAAGTAGTCTCCTAAATATGGCAGATGGCGACGGAAGATATCTTTTGAACATCGTCGAAACGATTTTTATGGTTCCTGAGGACAAACCAATTGACAGAGAAAGATTGGCTGAAATTGTACAAAACCGGATGCCGTTATACGACCGAATCCAAGATCAGCACTATAACCTTATTAGTGCTTTGCATAAGTCATTACGCAGTTCCGACGTTGATGCTGCCTTGTATTGGTTGGCCAGAATGCTATCTGGCGGTGAAGATCCAAAATTTCTACTACGTCGACTTGTCCGCTTTGCTTCTGAAGATATCGGGTTAGCTGACCCTAATGCTCTTTTACAGGCTATAGCAGGCTGGGAAAGCTATACGCGCCTCGGGTCTCCAGAAGGCGAATTAGCAATTGCTCAAGTTGTTGTATATCTCGCGAGCGCACCCAAATCAAATGCAGTTTATATTGGCTTCGAATCAGCAGCAAAAGTGGCAAAACAAACAGGTTCGCGTATGCCCCCTAAATCTATCCTAAATCCATCAACTAGTTTGTTAGAAAAACTTGGTTATGGTGAAGGGTATCAATATGACCACGATAATCCCGAAGGATTCGCTGGGCAGAATTGCTTTCCCGAAGATATGAAACGGGAAAAATTTTATAACCCGGTTGGCCGCGGTTTTGAATATGAGGTAAAAAAAAGATTAGCCCAATGGGAAAAAATTCGTGCTAATAAAACAAATGGGTAAAATAAAAATATGTATATGATACTTGCTATTGGGCTTGGTGGAGCCTTGGGTGCTCTTTTGCGATACTTTATAACAAGTATGATATTTAACCAACTTGGAAATCAATTTCCTTGGGGAACGTTAACCGTTAATCTTCTTGGCTGTGCACTTCTTGGTTTTTTGATAACGATATTTTCCTATAGCTGGTCATCTTCAGAGGAAATTCGTTCATTTTTTAATATTGGATTGATTGGGGCTCTCACGACTTTCTCGGCTTTTTCCATTGAAGTAGTTCTCATGATTGAAAAAGGTAATTGGTTGATGGCGGCTAGTTATGTTGTGTTGTCAGTTATTTGCTGTGTTGGGGTCACGATGGTTTCTATGTTTGTAACAAAGACCATTATCTCATGAAGAAGGTATCCAATCTTTTGGTCACTGATGCCGAGGAAAATATACGGGTCGACCGGTGGTTTAAACGTCATTTTCCAACATTAAGTCATAGTTTTATTGCAAAGCTGACACGAACCGGTCAGGTAAGAGTCGATGGAGCGCGTGTCAAATCATCTACTCGCCTACAAAAGGGGCAACTAGTTCGAGTGCCCCCTTTAAAATTAATAATAAATAGTAAAAAACAGAGGGATATCTCTGACCTGTCTAAGGACCAAATTTCTTTTATACGTTCCCTAGTTATTTATATGGACGATGACATTATTGTAGTCAATAAACCGCCGGGTTTGGCGGTTCAAGGCGGCAGTAAGACGTTATTTCACCTGGATGGTTTATTGAATGGGCTTAAATTTGGAGGATTAGAACGACCAAAACTAGTCCATCGGCTAGATAGAGACACCAGCGGTATTATGCTTTTAGCTCGTAATTCGTTTTCTGCAGCACATCTAATCTCCAGTTTCCGAAATCGAGAAATTACGAAGGTATATTGGGCCTTAGTTGTTGGTGTTCCAGAGCCTCGATTGGGTGAAATCAATGCACCAATTAGTAAGAAAAAAAAGTTTGGAATTGAAAAAATGGGTTTGGACAAAAGGAATGGGTCTAAGGCAATTTCAGACTTTTCTACTATAGAAACGGCGGGACGTTACGTTTCCTGGTTAGCGTTAAGACCTCATACTGGGCGCACACATCAGCTCCGGGTTCATTGTAGCTTGATTGGTACTCCTATCCTCGGTGATTTTAAGTATGGAGGGAAACAGGCATTCATAGATGGCGTACCCAGAACCCGGAACCTGCATCTACACGCAAGATCATTAGAATTCAAGCATCCATCTGGGGTTAAAAAATCTTTTGTGGCTCCTCTCTCTGAAGAAATGGATCAAACTTGGCAATTTTTTGGTTTTAATGCTGCAAAAACTTTTGATGCGTTTTCAGAATGGGAAACAAAGGAAAAGATTAAATGCTTGAGCCTTCACGAATAGTAGCCTTCGATCTAGATGGTACCCTTTTGGATAGTGCAAATTCTATAGTTACTGGCGTCTTAGCTTGTTGGAATGCATGTGGCTTTCCAATGCCGGATCAAGATCACGTCAGAAAGATCATCGGCCTACCTTGGGAGGAGTCTATACGGGAATTGTTACCTGAGGCGGGAGAAAAAGACTTTGAAAAAATTAAAGCTTATCATGAAGACGTGGCGAGTGGTGTTAGGGCGGCTCCGCCCCGCCAGGAAAAATTATTTCCAGGAATTTTAGATGCACTCGATAAAATTGAGTTAGCTGGGTATTTTTTATCCATCATTACTAGCCGTTCTTCAGCGCGACTACAGCAATTATTAGATAATAATGGTATTGGTGGACGATTTATTACTTTAAAAACAACTGATGATGGTCCTGGAAAACCAAATCCCTTTTTGATGAACCAGATGTTGGCCGAGCTTGGTATAGATAAGGAAAATGCAGTAATGGTTGGAGATACAACATTCGACATTTTGATGGCCCGTAATGCCGGCACATCTGTTATTGGGGTGACGTGGGGCGTGCATGATATTGAAGAGTTAATAGAAGCAGGGGCCGACAAAATTGTTGATAATGTTTCCCATCTTCCTAGATCAATAAATGAGCTTTTGAGTTGAAAGTTTATTGATAAAATTCGGTATCATGGAAAAATTTTACAAAAACGTTTCTATTTCCGAGTACCAAAGCGGTTGGGTTGTTTCTTTAGATGAGAAAACCCTTAAAACACCTCAGAATAATAAATTGATATTGCCAACCAAGAATCTCGCTGCAGCCATTTTAAATGAGTGGAATACACAAGATACTGAAGTTAACCCTAAGAGTATGCCGTTAACGCGTCTGGCTAACTCAACCTTAGATAAAACGCAGGAAAAACGTGAAAGTGTCATTGAAAAAATTTGTAGTTATGCGCATACCGATGCTGTTTGTTACCAAATAGAGGAACCTAAAGATCTTGCTGAGAGGCAAGAGACCGAATGGGTACCATTACTAGAATGGTTATACGAGGAATGGAGTATTAAGCTTTCGATAACAAAAGGGATCACACCAATTGAACAGACGAAAGAAACTATTGAAAGGGTACTAGGTGTTGTCTCTTCTTATAACGATTTTGGTTTAACTTCTCTTCACGCCCTAACGGATGGTTGTGGTTCAATTGTGATAGCTCTCGCTTTAATGAAAGGGCAAATAGATATAGAACGTGCTCTATGTTGTGCGACACTGGAACAGCAATACCAAATGAGTTTATGGGGCGAAGAACCTGCTATTTTATGTCAACATAATGAACTTAGGGAGGATATTTCAAATGCTAGTCAATTTCATATTTTATCCTCTGAGTCTGGATATATAAAAAATTAAACAAGGTAAATTTTGGTTCTTATTGTGGTTTAGCTGCTGTTATTAGTATGTAAACCAAAAACGGAATAAAAATGATCTTTGAGACTTTTCGCTACCTCTGAGATATCAGCTTGTACTCCTAAATCTGATAGAGAAGTTACTCCATATTTTCTGAGGCCGCATGGAATAATACCTGAATAATGTTCTAAATTAGGGTCTATATTAATAGAAATTCCATGATAGCTGACCCATTTCCTAACACGAACTCCAATCGCGGCAATTTTTGCCTCTAATGGTTTTTGTTTTTGGCCAGGGTTCATTATAACCCAAATACCGACACGGCCCTTCCTTCTATGGCCAATGATATTGAAGTCAGCCAGCGTATCAATAATCCACTGCTCTAAATCAAATATGTATTTTCGAATATCTTTTTCTCTTTTAGTTAGATCAAGCATTACGTAACCAATGAGTTGGCCGGGACCATGATAGGTCGCCCGACCACCTCTACCAGCGTGAAATACCGGGAAACGGCTAGGTTCCAATAGTTCTGAATTTTTGGCTGCAGTACCCAGGGTATATATAGATGGGTGCTGCAGTAACCATAGTTGTTGGGATGCTCTATGATCCCTGATCTCAGAAACAATTTTGTCCATTTCAGTGACAGAGGATCTATAATCTGTCAGAGTGGTCAACGTTTCTTTGCAATTTACATAATCATTTAACATTTTATCGGTTGGTCTTGCGATAATGCCGGCAATTTGGTATCTCCCGAGTAAGTATGGATGTCTTGTTGTAGATATTCCAGTTAATTCGCGGTCGTGGCGGAACTGGTAGACGCGCAGCGTTGAGGTCGCTGTGGGAGC
>PBWY01000117.1 GCA_002727395.1 Rhodospirillales bacterium
AAGTCACGATCTGGAGAATGACCCTGATATTGTCTCTCTAATAGGCGCATCAGCGGCGCTAACAATTTCGGGTATTCCCTTTATGGGTCCGATAGGTGGGGCTCGAGTTGGCTATATTAACGGTGATTATGTATTAAATCCTTTGCCTGATGATCTAACCAACTCAGATCTTGATATGGTTGTTGCGGGTACTCCTGACGCTGTTCTGATGGTTGAGTCAGAAGCTAAGGAATTGTCAGAGGAAACCATGCTTGGGGCGGTAATGTTCGCCCAAAGTGAATTCCAGCCGGTTATTCAAAAAATTATAGAACTAGCAGAGGAATGTGCAAAGGATCCTTGGGTGGTGTCCGACCCTGCTCCTGAAAAAACAGAATTAGCGATAAAAATCAGAGACTTAGCCGAAGGTAATATCCGCGCGGCTTATTCAGAAACAGTTAAGCAGGCTCGTGTAGAGAAGATAGCAACGGCGAAAGCGGCTGCTATAGAGGCTCTTGATATTGAAGAGGGAACAGAGAACCTTGTTAATGGGTTGCTAAAAGACCTAGAAAAAGACGTAGTACGTGGGAATATTCTTGATACTGGCAATAGAATAGATGGACGTGACACCAAGACGGTTCGGCCCATTATTGCGGAAGTTGGAATTCTCCCGCGGTCCCATGGGAGCGCCCTCTTTACCCGCGGAGAAACACAAGCATTATGTGTTGCTACTCTTGGTACAGGGCAGGATGAGCAGATTATTGATGCATTGGAAGGAGAGTATCGCGAAAACTTTATGCTTCATTATAATTTTCCACCTTATTCTGTTGGGGAAGCTGGATTTTTGCGATCTCCCGGGCGCAGAGAAATTGGACATGGAAAGCTTGCTTGGCGAGCACTTCAGTCGGTACTTCCAAGTAAGGACGATTTTCCTTATACGATGAGGGGAGTTTCTGAAATAACAGAGTCAAATGGATCTTCTTCAATGGCGACAGTCTGTGGTACATCCTTATCCCTAATGGATGCAGGTGTCCCAATCTCTCGTCCCGTTGCTGGAATTGCAATGGGTCTGATCAAAGAGGATCGAGGATTTGCCGTTCTTTCCGATATACTGGGCGATGAAGATCATCTGGGAGATATGGATTTTAAAGTGGCGGGAACATCCGAGGGTGTAACTTCTCTCCAAATGGATATCAAAATTACTGGTATTACAGAGGAGATCATGAAAACCGCTCTTGAACAGGCGTGTGAAGGTCGCCTCCATATTCTTGGAGAAATGGCGAAGGCACTAGATACGGCCCGATTAGATGTCAGCAATAACGCTCCGAGAATCACAACCTTGTCTGTTCCTAAAGACAAGATTCGTGATGTTATTGGCACTGGTGGAAAGGTAATCCGTGAAATCTGCGAGGTTACTGGAGCCAAGATCGATATTGATGATGACGGTGTCATTAAGGTGGCTGCTGTCTCAGCTGAGGCCGGTGATGCAGCTATTAACTGGATTAAGGGCATAGTCGCGGAGCCAGAAGTTGGGGTAATTTATGATGGGAAAGTTGTTAAGGTTGTGGATTTTGGGGCTTTCGTTAATTTTCTGGGTGCTAAGGATGGTTTAGTTCATATCAGTGAACTGGCTTCTCAGCGCGTTGGAAAAGTCACCGACATTGTTAACGAGGGAGATCAGGTTAAAGTTAAGGTTTTGGCGGTTGATAATCGCGGAAAAGTTAAACTTAGCATGAAAGTCGTTGATCAAGAAACTGGTGAAGAGATCAAGAATCAAAAGGAAGAAACTTCCGAACCCGAATAAATTTTTATTACTAGGGCTGGTCAATCCAAATAGGGTTCATATAAAGAGTATAGGGGTAACGGAAAGTTGGTTGTATCATGGAAGCAACATAACTTTTTTTGATGTCTGGTTGTTTTTCGCATCAGCTTGAAATTAGGTGCGATTGGCTAAAAAGGTTAAGGGCTACGACTTCAATGAGCATAAGCGATCGCAGTAGTTTTACATATGATGATTTGATTGATTGTGGTCATGGGCGATTGTTCGGAGAAGGCAACGCGCAGTTGCCTTTGCCTCCAATGTTGATGTTTGATCGGATTACAAATATTACTAACGCAGGCGGTGAATTTGGAAAAGGTTCTGTCACCGCGGAGTTTGATGTTAAACCGGGTCTTTGGTTTTTTTCTTGTCATTTTGAGAATGATCCGGTTATGCCTGGCTGTTTAGGTTTGGATGCTTTATGGCAGTTAGTTGGTTTTCATCTTGGTTGGTTGGGGGCTCCGGGTCGGGGCCGGGCATTAGGTTTGGGTGGATTAAAGTTCAATGGGCAGATCACGCCTGAATCTAAGCTTATAACCTATAATGTTGATATTAAACGAGTGTTGAGAAGAGGTTTTGCTATTAGCATTGCTAATGGAAATTTAGATGTTGATGGGCAAATAGTCTATGAGGCCCAAGATCTACGGGTGGGAGTGTTTACTTCCACCGATCAAATGTGAGGGATTTATGAAACGAGTAGTGGTGACGGGAATAGGAGTTGTTTCTAGTATTGGCAATGACAAATTGGAAGTAACGGAATCGCTCAAAAATGGTACATCCGGTATTTCATTTGCACCGGAATACGCGGAGCGGGGTTTTCGTAGTCACGTTCATGGAGCCCCAAAGATAGACTTGGATAAATTTATTGATAGGAAAAAACGCAGGTTTATGGGGGATGGTGCAGCATATAATTATATAGCTATGGATCAGGCAATAGAGGATTCTGGTCTTCAAGTTGATGAAGTATCTAACGACCGTACAGGGTTAATTATGGGTTCGGGTGGGCCGTCTACAAAAAACCTACTTATTGCTTTTGATACGGCCCGTAATTCGAGCGCTAAAAAGGTGGGCCCTTTTATGGTGCCGAGGACTATGTCCAGCACTAATTCGGCAACCTTGGCGACGGCCTTTAAAATAAAAGGTATCAATTATTCAATCAGTTCTGCTTGTGCTACCAGTGCGCATTGTATCGGAAATGCTGCTGAATTAATCCAGCTCGGAAAGCAGGATATTGTATTTGCTGGTGGAGGTGAAGAGTTAGATTGGACGATGACGGTTCTATTTGATGCAATGCCTGCTCTTTCGGGCAGCTATAATAGTATTCCCACAAAAGCATCCCGACCATTTGATTCAGATAGAGATGGTTTTGTTATTGCTGGTGGTGGTGGGGTCCTTGTTCTTGAAGAATTGGAGCATGCTAGGTCACGAGGAGCTAAGATTTACGGCGAAGTTGCTGGATACGGTGCTACTTCAGATGGTTATGATATGGTGCAGCCCTCTGGCGAAGGTGCTGTGCGCTGTATGAATATGGCATTGGAAAACGTTGATAGACCAGTAGACTATATAAATACACATGGAACTTCTACACCGGTTGGTGATGTGAAAGAACTGGCTGCGTTGAGGGAGGTTTTTGGCAAACGAAACGCTATACCTGCTTTTAGTTCAACTAAATCCTTAACGGGGCATTCTCTTGGAGCGACAGGTGTTCATGAAGCGATTTATACATTGTTAATGATGGAACATAGTTTTATTTCAGCATCGGCCAATGTTGAAAATATGGATCCTGAGGTGGGGGATATGCCATTGGTAACGAAGCGCCGGGATAATGTGGAAATAGGATGCGCTTTATCCAATAGTTTTGGATTTGGAGGTACGAATGCCTCACTTACTTTTACATCACTGCGGGACGCATGATATAAAAAAAAGAATATGTCAAAATCGAAATTAATGAATGGCAAGCGAGGATTGGTTTTCGGTGTAGCGAACGATCATTCAATTGCTTGGGGTATAGCAAAGGCGGCGGCGGAAAATGGCGCAGATGTAGCTTTTACATACCAAGGAGAGGGGTTTGCCAAGCGTGTTGTTCCCCTCGCTAAGTCTTTGGACTCTAAAATTATCTTATCTTGTGATGTTGGCGACGATGTTAGTATCGATTCGGCTTTCAACGAGATCAAGGAAGTATGGGGTAATCTTGATTTTTTGGTTCATTCGGTAGCCTATTCGGATAAAGACGAATTAACGGGAAAATACCTGGACACAAGCCGTGATAACTTCAATAAAACCCTCGATATTTCATGTTTTTCATTTACTACGTTGGCCAATAAAGCTGCTAAATTAATGCATAATGGTGGCAGTCTTATCACGTTAACTTATTCTGGGTCAGAGCGTGTTATGCCTAATTATAATGTTATGGGAGTAGCAAAAGCTGCGCTCGAAGCTAGTGTAAAGTATTTAGCGGTAGATTTGGGCCCTGCTAATATTCGTGTAAATGCGATTTCTGCTGGTCCCATGCGAACGCTAGCTGGCAGCGCCGTTGGTGGTGCGCGACAAGTTTATAAGTGGAACGAAGAATACTCACCTTTGCGTAAAAACATTCAGCTGGACGATGTAGGTGGTGCAGGACTTTATCTTTTATCAGATTTGTCATCTGGGGTTACAGGAGAAGTCGTTCACGTTGATTCTGGATATAATGTCGTTGGCGTCCCTGATTTGCTTCGTCATCGGGAAACGAGTATTAAGGATTAAATTAAGTTTTTCAAAATTTTTTTTACTTTATAGTGCTTCAAATTTGTAAATTAATTCTTACATTAACACCATAGGTCTGTGATAAAATAAACATTTACTAGCGAAGGGAAGAGGAGAACACGATGCCATCGTTAAAAGGAACTAAAACTGAAGATAATTTAAAAGCGGCGTTTGCAGGGGAATCCCAAGCCAACCGGAGATATTTGTATTTTGCTCAAAAAGCTGATGTGGAGGGCTATAACAATGTAGCAGCCGTTTTTCGTTCAACTGCGGAAGGTGAAACTGGACATGCACATGGCCACTTAGAATATCTGGAAGAAACCGGTGATCCTGCGACCGGTGAGCCTATAGGAACGACTGCAGACAATCTCAAGGCCGCGGTTGCTGGTGAGACGCATGAATACACCGATATGTATCCCGGTATGGCCCGAGAAGCACGTGATGAAGGCTTTGATGAGATAGCAAGTTGGTTTGAGACTTTAGCTAAGGCTGAAAAATCTCACGCTGGTCGCTTCCAGAAGGCGTTTGATGAGCTCGACTAAAATCTAATACTTTATGTGGGGTTTATAATTACTCCACATATCTATTTGTAATTGTTTCGATAGCTATTCTAGAAATTGTGATTCTAGACACTCTCGGGCTATGCTATTTGATAAGGAATAACAAAGGATGTCTGAAGGAAGTTTAGAGGCACCAATACGTCATCCGATCGATTGGAATAATCCCGATTTTTATGATGGCGAGAAGTTAGATAAAGAATTGAGACGTGTATTTGACATCTGCCATGGATGCCGACGTTGTTTTAATCTCTGTGATACTTTTCCTAAGCTTTTTGATCTAATCGATGATTCGGAGACGGGTGAACTGGACTCAGTTGCAAGCGAGGATTTTAAACCAGCCATCGATGCTTGTACTCTATGTGATATGTGTTTTATGACAAAATGTCCCTATGTGCCACCACATGAATTTAACTTAGATTTTCCTCACCTTATGCTTCGTTATAGAGCAATAGAGCATCGTAACGGCCAAATTCCTTTTGCAACGAAGCAAATTACTGAAACTGACCGGAATGGCAAAATGGCCCGACCTGTTGCCGGGTTAGTGAATTGGGGAACCAAAACGGAAAATAAATTAACCCGACCAATATTGCAGGTTGTTTCTGGTATAAATAAAGAGGCGGATTTACCCAAATATCAATCAAAGACCATTTCTTCTCAAATTAAAACAGCTAAATCGAAAGTAAATAAGTCCGCACCAGCTTTTGGTCGAAAAGCTGTTTTATACGCAACTTGTTTTGTAAATTATAATAATTCAAAGATTGGACTGGCTGCTGAGAAAGTTCTTTCAATAAATGGTGTTGAGACTGAATTAATTTATCCTAATTGCTGTGGAATGCCGAAATTAGAGCACGGTGATATTGCCGCTGTAGCTAAAAATGCAAAAGAGGTGGCTACCGCACTATTGCCTTGGATCGATAAGGGATATGATGTTATCGCTTTAATACCAAGTTGCGCGTTGATGTTAAAGTTTGAGTGGCCGCTTATTTTACCCAATGATGAAGACATCAAACGTTTGTCTGAAGCTACCAAGGATATTTCGGAGTACATAGTCGAGCTATCCAAGAATGAAGGCCTTGCAGATGGAATGGTTTCAACTCCAAGACCTGTAACTTTACATCTAGCCTGTCATGCTCGAGCTCAGAATATGGGCCCTAAAGCAGCAGAAATGCTTAAATTACTTCCAGATGCAGATATTAAGGTTATTGAACGGTGCTCGGGCCATGGCGGTTCTTGGGGGATGATGAAAAAAAACTTTGATGCCGCTCTAAAAATTGGTAAGCCTGTTGCGCGGACTGCTTTAGAACAAATTTCTAGTGAAGTTGTGTCAGAATGTCCCCTTGCTGGAGTACATATTAGGCAGGGAATAAAACAGCTGAAAGAAGAGGGCGATGAGGGGGATCTTCCAGATACAGTTCCTCACCCAATAGAGATTTTAGCAAAATCATACGGGTTTTAAAGGGTTCATACCATGCAGCGAGAAATCTTATACCAAGATATAATGACGATGTCTCACTATGCCTCTATCAGGAGAGAACATGCTAAAAAATTAGCAGACGAGAAAAAAAATCGGCGTATTGAGGTTGGTCCTGCTTGCACATTTTATTTTGAAAGCTACAACACAATGTGGTTCCAAGTTCATGAGATGCTTTATATTGAAAAAGGTGGCGTTGATCAAATTGAAGGTGAATTAAGAGCTTATAACCCTCTTATCCCCAATGGACATGAATTAGTGGCAACCGTAATGATTGAGGTTGGTGACCCTGATCGGCGCTCCGCGCTACTTTCAAAGTTAGGCGGGTTTGAGGAAACTATTACTTTGTCTGTAGGTGATTCTGTTATAAGAGGGGTGGCCGAAGAGGATCTTGATAGGACGACGGTAGATGGTAAGGCATCATCTGTACAATTTCTCCGCTTTCCTTTTACCGGAGCTCAAATATCAGATTTCAAGAATCCAGTTAATGATATAATTTTGTCTGTTGGTCATAAAAACTATCGCCACATGGCCGGCGTGCCTTCTAATGTACGTTCAGCGCTAGCAGAGGATTTTGATTAAGGCCTGCTTATATATATTTTGGTCATATAACAGCCCGGTCTTAAGAAAGCTTGAGCCCTTTTAGCGTTGCACATTTTAATCATTTATATTTCTCTGAAGGATAAACTCCCCAAAGTTGATTGTGTCGCATCCATCCGGTATATCTAGGAAATTGAATGCGGCACCAACTGATAGTGCATTTTTTTAACTTTCCAATAACTTTTTTTCCTATTTTAGCGATTATGCGACTGTCTGTTCGTCTGCTACGGCGTAATGTTTGTGATCCCTTCCTTATTATCACCCAACGCTGACCAGATAACAGAGTTTTTTTTATCCAACCTATGCTACCCTGCCACTCTCTGACTTTGCGCCAATCTTTGTATTCAGCAATAATTTCTACTGGCATATGCTTGTAAACCAAGATCCATTTGATCGGATATCTCTTTCCTGGACCATGTCTCAAATTAACCTTCTCTGATTTCAGGGAAACAAATCGTGGCAAAGGCAAACCAGTCTGAGCCATTGCTTTTAATGTTGTTAAGGAGAAGATTAAGAAAATTGTTAAAAGTGAGCGGTAATTTAGATATTTCATGAGGTTTTTTGCAGCTTATATCCCATTTCATAATGTAAATAAATGCCATCAAAATGGAACCATCGCATTTTGGCACTTTCCTTTACAAAGTATAAACACATATCTTGCTTTTCCCGGCTTCTACAATGTTTGACAATTAAGTCATAGGCTCTACCGCCATGTTCAACGTCTACCTCAGAATGGAGCCAAAAATGCTCTATCTCATGTTCTTTAAATTTATATATATTTCTTAGTGCGGGGAGTAATTTACTATATAACTTTGGAGACTGAGACTCTGTTCCGATTCTAAGCGCGGCCATGCCACAATACCAGGGGTTGTCACGTGCGGTATCTGTAAGAAATCTTACCCAAGACCGAGTTGTCGGCAACCCTTCACTTTTTTTTATTTTTGTTGGGCTTCCCCCGTTTGCCCTTGCAAAATTTAGCATAATGTCTAAGTGCGAATGGTTCGGATTCATTTCTTCATGAAAATTGTCAATTTCGGCATGGATTACATCATTAGGTGCATCTTTGCAGATAAAAAATGTGGGTGTATTCATTTTGCTAACCCAGTGCCATTGTTCGGCTGCCCAGCCCATCATGCATCTCTTGCTTAATTTACCCTGTGACCATTTTTCTGTCATTGGATGGTTGGCACAGTGGAATTCGTTAACCATGTCCTCTAATCTTTTTCGGAATGTTCGAGACATCGCGGTTGTCCGTGTCATTTCTAAAAGGGTACCCTAAGGTTGGTTGCTACGGGGCGTCAAGTTTAGTTGCTAATCCTATATGAAAATTATTTGTCCTCCATCTTTCTCTGCTTCAGATAAGAAAGTGCTTAGACCACCGGACTTTAATGGTAGATCGTCGCGAAACGCTTTCTTATTTAATCCTGCAATAACGATTCCCATTTCACATCTATAAATCTTCACATTCAGCTCGACGCATGCTTTAAGTGTGGCGTCAATTGTACATATTCCATTTTTGTGATGTTCTTGATCTCTCTTTAATGCTGATTGGCCATTTTCCGAGTTTCCTAATAGAGACCAGCCGGGGACTCCCTCAAAATCATCTAAAATTAATTTGAGACCATTTCCGGTTAGAAAAAGACTCACAGGTCTATCGATTGCTGCTGCAGCACTTGCAATAGCTAAGCTATAATGTACACGATCATAGTCACCGGAGAAAAGAACTACAGATAAACGACGGCGGGAGGTTTCTTTCATTTGGCAATGTGACTCGAGAGATCTAAAATTGAGGGGTTATCTCCGCAAAGAGGGCAATCCCTATCTGGTTTTAGTGTCATTTTGCGGAACTCAATTTCTAGCGCGTCATAAAGCAATAAATTGGAGTCTAAGCCTGAACCAATTCCCATAATTTCTTTTAAAACCTCCGTCGCTTGCAGTGAACCCACTGTTCCAGCCAAGGCCCCTAATACGCCACCTTCAGAACAGCTGGGCACTAGGCCATTGGGAGGAGGCTCGCGATAAAGGCATCGATAACAGGGGTAATCTTGGCCAATATGTGACTTGAATGTAGCCACTTGGCCCTCAAAACGTAGAATAGCCCCTGAGATTAACGTTTTTTTATTTAGATGACATGCATCATTCAATAGAAACCGCGTTTCAAAATTATCGGAGCCGTCTACTATTATTTCATAATCAGAAATTAAATCGACTACGTTATGCGCTGTTAATCTCAATTTATAAGATTGAAAATTAATCTCATTGTTTATTTTTTTTATAGTTGTGCTTGCACTTTCGACCTTGGATTTACCAATACTATGAGAATTGTGAATAACTTGTCGTTGAAGGTTGGATAAGTCAACTACGTCATCATCCACAACACCTATTTTCCCGACACCTGCTGCTGCAAGATAGAGCAAGACTGGTGCGCCTAGGCCTCCTGCACCTATAACCAAAACACTGGAGGTTAATAGCTTTTCTTGGCCCAAGCCGCCAACTTCTGGTAGAATTATATGTCTAGCATAACGCTGAAGTTGTTTATCTGTAAACTTCATTAGACTTTAAACTTTCTGATCCGTTATCCCCGTTGAGCCAAAACCACTATCACCGCGAATTGTTTTCGGTAGGATGTCAGTTTCTATCAGGTTTGCTTGAATAACAGGGGCAACTACCATCTGTGCAATTCGCATACTACGTTCTATAATAAATTCAACGCTTCCAAAGTTCTGCAATATGACCTTTATTTCTCCGCGATAATCCGCATCGATAGTCCCTGGTGAGTTGAGTACGGTCACACCAAATTTAATGGCAAGTCCAGAGCGCGATCGAATTTGTGCTTCATAGCCTTCTGGCAATGCAATCGCTAATCCGGTTGGTACCATTATACGCTCACCGGGCCGTAAAATAATGTCACTTTCTACCGCTGCCGGTAAATCCATACCAGCCGCGCAGGTGCTTTCATAAGCTGGCAAGGGAATCTCTTGATTATGCGAAAGTCGTTTTACAGATATTGATTTCATAATTTTTATTTTTTTTCTGCCAGCGATTGAAAATGATCCGCAATCCGTTTTACTAATTCATAGGCGACATTTTTTTTCGACATTTCGGGCCAACTTTCAGTTCCGTCATTGTTAATGAAATGAACCCGATTTTGGTTGCCACCAAAAGTGTTTGATCCCATTGAGACATCATTTCCCAAAATCCAGTCACAGTTTTTTTCAATACGCTTAGGTGATGCTTTAGAAATCACATCGCTCGTTTCAGCTGCAAAACCAATCACTAGCCTTGGTCGTCCGTTACCTTTTTTAGCTAAAGTTTTCAAAATATCGGGGTTTTTTTTAAGAGAGAGGGATAGTGTATCCCCCTTTTTTTTGATTTTGCCCTTCGACTTCTTTCTAATACGCCAATCAGAGACGGCAGCCGCGCAAACAGCAATATCGGCCGGAAGAGAAGTTTTGCAGGCCTCTAGCATTTGCTCTGCTGTTTCAACATGGATTACATTTACACCAGTAGGGTCTGGTTCTTGGGTGGGACCGGTCACAAGTGTTGTATCGGCGCCAAATTTTGCGAGCGCTGAAGCTATAGCATGTCCCTGTTTTCCAGAGGAGCGGTTAGCTATATAACGAACCGGATCTATGGCCTCTTGAGTGGGACCACTGGTCACAATAGCATGAACGCCACTCAGCCGACCCTCGCAGGAAAAATAAAGTTGGATTTCTTAAAGAATTTCATGTGGTTCCATCATTCGTCCCATACCAAATTCGCCGCATGCCATATTACCGGATCCCGGCCCGATAATTTGCACACCCCGATTACGCAAAATTTTCAAATTATTAACGGTAGCCTCATGTTTCCACATGCGAACATTCATTGATGGGGCCGCCATAATAGTTTTGTCTGCAGCTAGTAAGATAGTAGTCGCCAAGTCATCAGCAACACCCTGCGCCATGCTAGAAAGTATATTAGCGGTTGCCGGTGCTATTACGATTAAATCTGATTCCCGAGAAAGCCGAATATGCCCCATTTCATTTTCGTCGGTTAGCGAAAAAAGGTCACTGAATACCTTTTCCTCGGATAATACTGAGACCGATAAAGGTGTGATAAATTTAGTCGCTGCTTTAGTTAGAACACAGCGGACTAAAACGCCTTGTTCTCTGAGATGGCGAATTAAATCTAAACTTTTATAAGCTGCTATACCACCGGATATAACCAATAAAATGCGTTTGCCCTTCAGCATAATTACGGACCTTTGGTTAAAAATTTGATTTGTTTTTTTAGTAAATTAGTGTTTCAGGCCCGTAACGGCAAGAATTCACTTTTATGCTATAGAAATAAGTTATTATTTTGCAAATAATAAAAAGCGGTACTAAAAGTACCGCTTTTTATATTCTAGTTTACTTTTGATTAATCAATTTTCTGACGCGCTTAAACAACTTAGCCTCGGCATTGGTAATAAGTTTTGCATGGGCTTGTTGAGGTTGCCAATTAATATAACCCCAGTCCATTTTCCGCGTTTTTGCGGCTGCAATGGCTTCCGGATCCTTGGCCATTTTTTTGAATGCTATTCGAAGTGCGTTCAGCCGGGCTTTAGGGATACCCGGTGGCGCAATCCATGCCCGTCCAATCACATCATTGTTACTGATTAACTCAACAATTTTACGGTCCAATGGATTTTGAACTAAGTCACGAAAAACTGGGGCATTTGGTGCATCCTTAAGTGGCGACAGGGAATTTGCTGCGAGCACGATTACACGCCCGTCCTTCAGCCAATGCGGACGTATTAATGCGACTGATGACCAACCGGATTGGAAGCCGTCAGCTTCTTTATTATCTAACGCTTTATAGACACCAGCCATACCGCGATAGCCTGTAACAATTTTAAATTTTGTACCAATCATACTGTTTGCAAGCTTAGGTAAAATAAATGTTTGTGATCCTTTGCCAGTCGAAGCAAAAACAACAGATTTCTTTTTTGCCTCTTCCATTGTTTTAATTCCGGAACGCTTGAGGACTACAAAGGCTCCCTGTGGTTTGTCGACACCCCCTAAATAATGAAAATTATTGGCAACATATTTTACTCCTGTTGTGCGCATCCGCGATGCAAAGGGTGTATCTGAAAGTAAAATACCTATTGCAGTCCCATCTTTTGCTGCCCGATTATATAGGTAGTTAGCTGCTTTAGTGCCCCCGGCCCCTCCCATATTTTGTGTAATAAATGTTGGATTACCTGGCATATGTTTCTTCATAAATGGTGAGATAAATAGTGAATATTTATGATGGCCTCCCCCTGCGCGAGCTGCGACAACTATTTTAACCTGCTTTCCTTTATAAAAATTCGCAACATCGTTGGCTTTAACCTCAAAACCCAAACCGAATGAAAGAAAAGCTGTTATCGCCGTAAAAGCTAATGCTGATTTTAGAGAATTCATTTTATTTTTCCCCTGTTAAAGTTTTAGTTTTTTATTTCTGTATCATTTTGTATGAAAATATTACGAGAAAAGCAATTTTGAGCTACTTTTTAGTAAATTGATACAATTAAAAAACTCATCACTAACCCGGCTCCAATCCACCAAGCCCAGCGCGAAATAGGTTTGTGTTTCGACATGGTGTTGGTGGTGCCTTGATCTAACTTCAGACCCCGTTGCCCAATAGTTTTCACGCTTTCGCTTAAATTTATTATTAAACTCGGGAGATGTTCGATCACTTTTCCAGCCTCAGAAATAGCTTCCTTGGCTCGGAATTCTTGGGTGAGGTTCTTTTCTACCCATTCCTCTATTAGAGGCCTGGCCAATTCCCACATATTTGTCTCTGGGTAGAGTTGTCGTCCAACCCCTTCAGCCACAAGCATTGTTTTTTGAAGTAAAAGCAATTGTGGTTGTGTTTCCATTTCAAATCGTTGAGCAACAAGAAAGAGTTGTTCCAGAAGGCGGGCTAAAGAAATTTCCTTCAAGGGTAATCCCATTATGGGTTCGGCGATCGCCCTTGCGGCTTGGGCAAAAGATTCCCGTGTTTTGGAATTTGGAAGATAACCGGCTGTAACGTGTGCTTTTGCAACTTTGGTATAGTCAGCTTCAATAAAACCAGTGAGCATTTCGGCTAAGTAATATCGTGTTTTTTTATCAACACGCCCCATGATACCAAAATCTATTATATTTATTACGCCGTCTTTGCTGACCAATATATTCCCTGGGTGAAGGTCAGCATGAAAAAAACCGTCTCTGAAGACCTGAAGAAAAAATGCTCTAGCCATATTTGCTACTAATTTTTCAATATTTAATCCGTTTTTATTTAGTTCAGATACTTCATCTATGGGAGTCCCAGAAATACGCTCTGAAGTCAGGACTCTCTTGCCTGTTCGGGACCAGTCCATTTTTGGAATATTGAAGCTTGGATCATTTTTAAAATTAAGTCGAAGCTCATCACCAGCGGCAGCCTCTAGTCTTAAATCCATTTCCATAAAAACGGTTTGAGAAAGGGTATCAACAACTTCAACTGGGCGGAGGCGACGTATATTGGGTGCAAAACGTTCTAAAATGGACGCTAACCAATATAATAAATCGAGCTCATGATTAAATTTTTCTTCAATGTCTGGCCTTAAGATTTTTACTGCGACGGGAATATCTTCTGAAGTTGTAGCAAAATGAACTTGCGCAATTGAAGCAGCTGCAATCGGGGTTTCTTCAAAAGTTTTGAATATTTGATCTAGCGATTTTCCAAATTCATCTTCAATTGCCTGTTTAGCGTCCTTTGAAGAGAAGGGTGGCAAATGATCTTGAAGTTTGCTTAGGTCGTCAGCAAGGTCTTGCCCAATTAAATCGGGCCTAACAGAGAGCGCCTGCCCTAATTTGATAAACCCCGGCCCAAGATTTTGAAGAGCTAGTGCTAATTTTTGACCGTTGCGTAGGTTTGTGACCTCTGCCGTGATACTCACGCCGAAGGTAATAAGCCTAATAATAATATTTAGGAATTTTATAGGTATCTCATTTCGCTCAACAAAAAATAAAGCATCATAACGCGCAATTGTACGAATTATTTGGATTAAAGTTTTTATTTTAAGAAAACTACGGATCATCTGCTTCAGATGCGCCATCCAGAATGTATGGCAACAATGCCGCCGGATAGAGTATGATAATTTATATTTGAAAACCCAGCTCTCTTGAGTTCCTCGGCCAAAATGTCAGGTTTTGGAAACTTACGAATACTTTCAACTAAATATTGGTATGATTCCCTATCTTGTGTGATTAATTTCCCAAGCCAAGGAAGAATGTGTTTTGAATATGCTTCATATAATGGAGCTAAGGTTGGAGTTATAACAGGTGAAAACTCAAGACATAAAAAATGTCCCCCAAATTTTAGGACTCTGTGCATTTCGGAGAGGCTGGCGGAACGATCAGTGACATTTCTCAGACCGAAAGATATTACACAAATGTCAATGGATAAATCCTCTATTGGTATCCTCTCAGCTGGAGCAGTAATAAATTCAATACCTTTAACATAACCTCGATCTACGGCCCTTTTGCGCGCTATTTCTAGCATCGCATCATTAGGGTCACACAAGGTAGCCTTAAAACCCTTAGAATGTTTCGGACCTTCTTTTTGCAGGCAATCGAGACATTGAAGAGTAATATCTCCAGTCCCTGCTGCCATATCTAAGAATTGCACATGGGACCTTGGATTAATATGGTTAATAAGTACTTTTTTCCATAATCGATGCAATCCCCCGCTCATCAAATCATTCATAAGATCATATTTATGTGCCACAGATTGAAATACATTAGACACCAATGCCGCATGCTCCCCCCTACTGACACGGCGATAGCCAAAGTTGGTTTCGGAATCACTTGCCGAGTCCGTTGTGTATTTTTTTTTCATGTGTTCACAATAGCCTAGCAAGGCTATTGACGCTAGCTTGAGTATTTGAAACTAGAAATGTTTTAAAATTCCTGGAGATATATAATGCCTGAACTTCCAGAAGTAGAAACAATTCGGCGAGGCCTTTTAAAGGCCATGAAAGGGCAGTGTGTTAGTAAAATAATAGTGCGGCGTACAGATTTAAGGCGGCCTGTGCCTAAAAATTTTATTGATATAGTCTCTGGTAAAAGGATCTTAGATGTTAATCGTCGAGCAAAGTATCTCTTGGTTAATTTAGAAGCTAATGTTGTTGTAATCGTACATTTAGGAATGTCGGGTCGAATGGTGATAGAGCGCGGGACGGATCCCAACATCCCTAGTAGAAAGCATGAACACATAGTTTTTATTTTAGAAGATGATACAAATGTGAGATTTTCTGATCCACGACGTTTTGGATTAATTGAAATTTCCAATTCTAAGAACCTCAACTCACATGAATTGCTTAGGAATATCGGTATTGAGCCACTTAGCAAAGAATTTAACGCTTTAACGATTGCCAAACAGTTTAAGAAGAGGAAAAGGACAATCAAGTCTGTTTTATTAGATCAGAGTATCGTTGCGGGCTTAGGCAATATATATGTTTGCGAAGGACTTTTTATGGCTAAAATATCTCCAACGCGTATTGCTCATTCTGTGACATTTAAAGAAATTGAAATTTTTGTAATAAAGATCAAACAGCTTTTGCTTGATGCAATAAGTTCCGGTGGTTCTACTTTAAAGGATCATGTAAGTGTCACAGGAAATATGGGGTATTTTCAATATAAATTTCTAGTTTATGGACGTGAGAATAAACCATGTATGATCTGCGGAGAGGCGATTACTCGAATTAATCAAGCAGGAAGGTCGACATTTTTCTGCAATAATTGTCAAAAATAAATCTATGTGTGTTATGAATCTAAGACTAGGAAATAAATTTTTTTTCATTCTAAAAAATGTGGCTTTCATTTTCTTGTTAGGATTTTTTTTATGCAATGTGAATTCTGCATTGGCCTCATCTTTTTTTTCCACCATTGACGATTTGCCGATGATGAGGGGTATGGAGGAATCAAAAGATTCTGGTGTGATGTTTTCAACCCTAAAAGGTAGGATATTTGAGATCGCAGCTAATGGAAAATTAGGAGAAGAAATTTCCAAACGTAAAGTCATATTATTTTATGCTCAGACACTCCCTCAGTTGGGTTGGAGATCAGCAGGTTTCAATGCTTGGATCCGTGAAGGAGAGCGGTTACAGCTTAAAATCTCTATAAATAAAGGAATCCTGACTACTCATTTTTCTCTTATGCCAAAATAGTTTTTCAATAAAAGGAATTATGCCTAATGACTTATGATACGATTAAAGCCGAACTTCATGGCAATGTAGGTCTCATAACCCTTAATCGGCCAGATTCTTTAAATGCACTTTCCTCAAAGTTGATTAGTGAGTTAGCTGAGGAGTTGAAGCTGATGGACACCAATAAAGAAATCGGAGCTATGGTTTTAACTGGTTCTGATAAAGCATTTGCTGCCGGTGCAGATATTAGGGAAATGCAAGATAAAATGTGGCCCGAGACATTTAATGAGGACTTTATTACGGATGGATGGGAGCAAGTAGCAGATTGTCGGAAGCCTATTATAGCTGCAGTCGCAGGTTTTGCTCTAGGCGGCGGCTGTGAAATAGCGATGATGTGTGATTTTATTTTGGCGGCGGAGTCAGCAAAATTTGGACAGCCAGAGATTAAAATTGGAGTATGGCCGGGGGCAGGGGGGTCTCAGCGCCTGACTCGATTGGTTGGTAAGTCTAAGTCAATGGAAATGTGTTTGACCGGGAGGATGATGGGGGCTGAAGAGGCCGAGCGTGTCGGTTTGGTTAGTCGAGTTGTACCGGATGCGGATTTAATTGAAGACGCAATAAATACGGCAAAACAAATTGCATCGATGTCACGCCCTGCCACGCTTATGATTAAAGATATTATTAACCGTTCCTATGAAACAACTCTTTCAGAAGGTATTAGGTATGAAAGGCGCATGTTCCAAGCATCGTTTGGAACGCCAGATCAGCGAGAGGGTATGGCGGCTTTTGTTGAAAAACGTAAGCCGGAATTTAGTTAAATTTGGTCATATGAAAAGTCCATATAATAATCAGTTAAAAGCTTGACGAAAAAGTGGGACCACTATACAAACCCACACCGCTAAATTTATAGGCAGGGTAAATATTAATGGCTAATTCGATTTCTGCAAGAAAGCGTGTAAGACAAACGGATAAACGAGCAGCGCAAAATCGTGATCGCCGTAGTCGAATTCGTACAGTTGTAAAGGATGTTGAACTCGCAATAGCGAGAGGGAATCGTGCGGACGCCGAGGTAGCATTCAAGGCAATGGAACCTGAACTGATGCGTGGTGTGACCAAAGGGATTCTAAAAAAGAACACAGCATCACGCAAAGTTTCACGGTTATCTGCGCAAGTTAACTCACTTAAATAATTTACTTCAAACCTCTCTGTGAAGAGAGAGCTGATCTTTGCAAATTTTTCAGTGCCATATAGCTTGCTGGTATCCCAAAATTTTAGGATTTTCGTGCAAGTCATTGAGTTGATGGAAGGAATCGAAAATGCTTGGTTTGTCAATGTATTTTTTTTCATTTTTGTTAATGTCTCGACTTGCTATCCTTTCTCACCCCATTTAGATTTATGCTCGGCTTCTTAATAGAAAAAAAGACGGTAAAGTAATCAATTTTAGTGTTAAGTAAAACACTAGTAATAGAATATTAAATTACAGTAAAAATTGTTTTTTTATTTACTTTTAATCTATTTCGAAGGTGGGTCCTAAATAAAAAGGGCCCCCGGGGGACGATTCGATATTTAGCTACCTTTCAATAGGAAAAAATTTTTGATTTAAGAATTTTATATTTAGGTAGACTGTTTAAAATTAATTTATCCGCTACTTGGTGGATGAGTTTTGGCTGGGGAAAAAAATATGCCGGGACCGAAGCTGGATCCGAAAACTACTGCCCAATGGGCTAGGGTGCGCGGTTTTTTGAGGTCTGAGGTTGGAGATGCTTCCTACCGTAGTTGGTTGAAGCCGGTAACCTTAGTTGAAGTCAACGACGGATTTGTCAAGGTTGCGGTGCCAACACGTTTTATGCGTGATTGGGTGGTTAGTCATTATGGTGATCGGATCAGAGAGCTTTGGCAACAGGAAAATACTGACATTGAAAATATAGAGATTTTGGTCCAGACACCAACCACAAGGGCACTGAAACGACCTGCAGATGTAAATTTATTCGTGCAAGGGGGTGGCGCAAAAGCGCCCTTACAAAAAGAAATAGGCAAAACCCGCTCCGAAATTAGCGCCCCCATTGATCCACGTTTCAATTTTAATAATTTTGTGGTGGGTAAACCAAATGAATTAGCTCATGCGGCGGCCCGGCGAGTGGCAGATTCAGATAGTGCGCCGTTTAATCCCCTTTTTCTATATGGTGGTGTTGGCTTGGGCAAAACACATTTAATGCATGCAATAGCTAATCATACACTACAAAAGTTTCCGGACCGTCGGGTAGTCTATCTGTCAGCAGAAAAATTTATGTTCTATTTTATTCGTGCTTTACGATTTAAGGATACGGTGACGTTCAAGGAGCATTTTAGGTCTGTTGATCTACTTATGATTGATGATGTGCAGTTTATAAATGGTAAGGAGGCAACACAGGAGGAATTTTTTCATACCTTTAATGATTTAGTTGATAATAATCGTCAGGTAGTAATTTCCGCTGACAAATCTCCTTTGGACCTAGAAGGGATGGAGGAACGTTTGCGGTCACGTTTGGGCTGGGGATTAGTTGCCGATATTCATGCAACAAGTTTTGAGCTTCGACTTGGAATTCTTGAAGTCAAAATTGAACGCCTTGGCCTCGAAATACCTATTAAAGTAAAAGAGTTTTTGGCACATCGGATAACTTCAAATGTGCGCGAGTTAGAAGGGGCATTGAATAGGGTGGTGGCTCATGCTGAGCTCGTAGGGCGAGAAATTACTTTGGAAACTTGCCAAGAAGTGTTGCACGATATCCTTCGCGCTAATGACCGACGTGTGACAATAGAAGAAATTCAAAAGCGCGTTTCTGAACATTTTAATATCCGTGTTGCAGATATGCACTCTGCTCGCCGTGCACGCGCCGTGGCACGCCCCCGCCAAGTTGCAATGTATCTATCAAAACAGTTAACTTCTCGCTCTTTGCCCGAAATTGGTAGAAAGTTTGGAGGTAGAGACCATACAACTGTTATGCACGCTGTTAAAAAAGTCGAAGAGTTACGACATATAGATTCGGCATTCTGTGAGGATGTTGATCTTTTGAGGCGAATGTTAGAGGGATAATCGCAGTTTTTAGCCGTTTTTTTGATTTTTAAACGTTTTTTTTTAAAGCATCTTAAACCGTGCGGCGAATACCTTGTCCTGATATAATCTTCTAGTCAGTTATATTCTTTTGGCTGGCGAAGTTATACTGGAGTTTTGATGTAAACAAAAATAATGTGACAATATGAAGTTTATGATAAATCGCGGTGCTTTATTGAAAGCATTGGCTCATGTCCAGAGTGTAGTAGAACGGCGGAATACAATTCCAATTTTGTCAAATGTTCTAATAAGAGCTCAAGACGGAATGGTTGAATTGTCAGCTACTGACATGGATATCGTAGTTGTTGAAAAAGTGGCAGCCGATGTGACACAAGGTGGCTCGACTACTGTTGCGGCACATACACTTTTCGATATTGTTCGAAAATTAGAAGATGGCTCTCAAATAGAACTCGGGGGTGGAGTAGAGGAAGGTCAAATTGCAATGCGTTCTGGCCGTTCTACTTTAAAACTCGCTGCGCTTGCTAGCGAAGATTTTCCAGCAATTACAGATGATAATATGCCGAATAGCTTTGTGTTAGATGCGGGCGCATTGCGTAATTTAATAGATCGCACTCGCTTTGCAATCTCAACAGAGGAAACACGATATTATTTGAATGGCATATATCTTCATGCAGTAACAAGTACGAACGGTGAATCTGTCTTGAGAGCGGTGGCCACTGACGGTCATCGTTTGGCGCGCATGGAAATACCACTGCCCTCTGGGGCTGAAAATATTCCAGGTGTGATAGTGCCGCGAAAGACTGTTAATGAGTTGCGTAAATTAATTGAGGAAGTTGATGATGAGATAGCAGTTCTAATGTCAGATACTAAAATTCGATTTTCAATAAATGGTATCGTTTTGAGTTCCAAACTAATTGATGGGACTTTTCCAGATTATGATCGAGTAATTCCAGAAGAAAATGACAAATTTTTAGAGGTCAGTTGTAAACGTTTCGAGCGTGCGGTTGATTTGGTGTCTACGATTTCCACCGAGAAATCGCGGGCAATAAAGCTAACTTTAGCGGCTAATAGTTTGGTTTTGTCTGCTACTAGTCCAGAGTCTGGCAGCGCTACGGAAGAATTAGAAATTGATTATAACGATGGGGATATAGAAATCGGTTTTAATTCAAAATATTTAATCGATATAACCCAGCAAATTCAGGGTAAAAAAGCCTGTTTTGCACTTTCTGATGCAGCCTCACCTACGCTTGTCACGGACGAAGAAGATGAGAACGCTCTTTATGTGCTTATGCCTATGCGTGTATAGAGTGAGGGGCTGAAACGCTGTCCACATTAGAGCATGCATTTCAATTAAACGATGGGCCTCAAGCGATGGCAATACGTCGATTGTCTTTGAGTAATTTCCGTTGTTATTCTTCTTTACGTTTGACCATTGAATTTCCAATTATAGTACTTACCGGCCCTAACGGAGCAGGCAAAACAAATATTCTAGAGGCCATATCTTTCTTGGTTCCTGGTCGTGGATTGCGCGCAGCAAATTTGGGTGATGTCGCACTAACCGCAAGAAATACGCATAATCATATAAAAAATTGGGCGGTATCAGCTACTGTTGCGGGCTGCGGAGGAACTTATGAATTCGGCACAGGGATTTCTCAAGAGATCCCCATGGGAAGATTAAAGAGAGCTGTAAAAATTGACGGGCAGTTGATGAAAGGGCAATCCTCACTGGGGGAGAAATTATCTGTTCTATGGCTTACTCCTGATATGCAACGCTTATTCAATGAGGGACCATCTAGCCGCCGGCGCTTTTTAGATCGATTGGTGTTTGGATTTGATCCTGCGCATGCAGGGCGATTGAAATCTTTTGATAAATCATTACGTGAAAGATCATTGTTAATTCAAAATGAGGCAGTTCTAGGGAAAAAAGCAGACCCCGACTGGCTTGATATATTAGAAAACACAATTGTCGAAAAGGGTGTGGCTATTTCAGCAGCGCGCGTCGCGTTAGTGGATCGTTTGAATCCAGCATGCGGAATGGGTATTGGGCCATTTCCGTCTGCGTCTCTTTCGGTTGTTGGAGTTTTAGAAAGTTGGTTAAGTGAAATGCCTGCTGTGGAGGCTGAGGACCTCTATCGTTCTTCTCTTAAAAAATCTCGGAAATTGGCATCGACAAATCTGGGAAAGGGAATTGGTCCTAACTATAGTGAGTTTTTTGTTGAGCATATTTCAAAAGAAATGCCTGCGAGCCAATGTTCAACAGGAGAACAGAAAGCTTTATTGATTAGTATAGTTCTTGCAAATGCCCGACTTCAGTCTCTTGAAAGGAACGCGATGCCGATTTTATTGCTTGATGAAATAGCGGCTCATGTTGATGAGGCAAGACGTGCGGCTCTCTTTAGTGAACTTGGGGATCTTGGCGCGCAAGCGTGGATGACAGGTGCAGACCCATCTTTTTTTACACAACTTTCAGGGTTGGCGCATAATTTTTCCATAAATAATTCAAAGGTAACTGAAATTCCGTTCACCTAAATCCTTTATTCTTTTAATGTTTAATTGGTGAAAAAAATGAAACCTAAAGATCAAGAAGAGTCAAAAGAGAATAATTCTGAATATGGTGCGGAATCTATTCAAGTTCTGCGCGGTTTAGACGCTGTTCGCAAAAGACCGGGAATGTATATTGGCGATACGGATGATGGTTCGGGCCTGCATCACATGGTCTATGAAGTCGTAGATAATGGCATAGATGAGGCGCTAGCGGGTATTTGCGATCGAGTTGAGGTAGTCCTTAATGGCGATGGCTCGGTCTCAATTCGTGATAATGGACGCGGAATACCTGTTCAAATTCATGAGGAAGAAGGTGTCTCAGCGGCTGAAGTGATCATGACTCATCTCCATGCCGGAGGAAAGTTTGATCAAAATTCATATAAAGTTTCTGGGGGGTTGCACGGTGTTGGAGTTTCCGTTGTGAATGCTCTTTCGTCATGGTTAGAGCTCAAAATTTGGCGTGATAATGCGGAATGGTTCATGCGGTTTGAAAACGGTGTGCCAACAAAGCCTCTTGAACGATTATCAGATTGGACTGGTCCAACAGGTAGTCAGGTCACGTTTATGGCCTCGAAGGATACGTTTACGAATATTAATTATGATTTTGCTAAATTGGAACACCGACTACGGGAATTAGCATTTCTTAATTCGGGTGTTACATTAGTGGCCAATGATTCCCGAGGGGTTGAGCCCAACATTGTTGAAATGCACTATGAAGGCGGACTTGCTGCTTTTGTTAACTTTATTGATCGAGGCAAGACGCCATTACTTGAGGATCCTATAACCATTCAAGGTGAGCAAGATAATATAACTATGGAGGTAGCATTAGAGTGGTCAGATAGTTATCATGAAACCACACTTTGTTTCACCAATACTATTCCACAAGGAGATGGAGGAACGCATCTTGCAGGTTTTCGCGCTGCTCTTACGAGAACGATTAATTCCTATGCGAACACCCTAGGAATAATTAAGAAAGAAAAAGTATCTTTAACCGGTGACGATATGCGTGAGGGGCTGACTTGCATTCTATCTGTAATGGTACCCGATCCTAAATTTTCATCTCAAACAAAAGAAAAACTTGTTTCATCCGAGGTGCGTCCTGTGGTGGAGAGTATAGTAGGAGAAAAATTGGGACAGTGGTTTGAAGAACATCCTAATGAGGCCAAGAAAATAGTAGCAAAAATAGTGGATGCAGCGGCTGCTCGGGAGGCTGCGCGTAAGGCCCGTGATTTGACCCGACGTAAGGGCGCTTTGGATATCTCCAGTTTGCCTGGTAAACTGTCAGATTGCCAAGAACGGGATCCGGCACAATCTGAGATTTTTATTGTGGAGGGTGATTCTGCGGGAGGATCTGCTAAACAAGGCCGCAATCGCAGGACGCAGGCTATTTTACCTCTAAGAGGTAAAATATTGAATGTGGAAAGAGCAAGATTTGATAAAATGTTATCCTCAGCAGAAATAGGAACTTTAATTGCTGCTTTGGGGACGGGCATCGGACGGGAAGACTTTGATGTAGAAAAAGCTCGTTATCATAAAATAATTATTATGACCGATGCTGATGTTGATGGTAGTCATATTCGAACCTTACTTTTAACTTTCTTTTTTAGGCAAATGCCCGAGTTAGTTGAGCGCGGTTATTTGTATATCGCGCAACCACCACTTTATCGTGCAAAAAAAGGCTCCGAGGAGATTTACCTAAAAGATGATCCAAAGCTGGAGGAATACCTGATTGAAGCTGGTCTGAAAGACTGTCTACTTATAATACAGGATGATGCTGAAGTGGCTGGGGCAGATTTACGCTCCATAGTTGAGACGGCTATGCATGCTAAAACTACGATGCAACCTATTTTGCAGAAATTATCAAATCCAATGGTTGCCGAGCAGGCAGCAATTTTAGGTGCTTTTAATTCAGAGCTTCTTGGGTCTGAGAAATTAGAGGCACAAATTGCCGAAGCGATCGCTCGCCGTTTGGATGGGCTTAGCCCCGAAAATGAGAGGGGTTGGAGGGTAGAAATCCTAGATGGCGGAGGTTTTGCTTTTGCGCGTACCTTGCGTGGAGTAACCGAAAGGCATGTTATAGATGGAGTGCTAGTTAAATCGGCTGAAGCTCGCCGCCTGGATGAGATGGTTCCGGATTTACAGAATATTTATGCAAAGCCAGCTTATTTAAAGGTGAAGGACAATAAAATAAGAATAGAGGGGCCACTAGGTTTAGTTGACGCTGTTCTCGAAAATGGTCGAAAGGGTGTTTCAATCCAACGTTATAAAGGTCTAGGTGAGATGAATCCCGAACAACTTTGGGAGACCACTTTAGATCCAGAGGTGAGAGCGCTTCTGCAGGTAAAAATTGATCACCGAGATGCAGCGGAAGAGGTGTTTTCAACTCTTATGGGTGATGTTGTTGATCCGAGAAGGGAGTTTATTCAGTCAAATGCTATAAAAGTTGTTAATCTAGATGCATAGGTTTGCTGTTTGGGGCATTGCAGATATTTTGAAATTTGTCTCCTAAAATCGAAAATATAGAAACTTCACGAATTTCAGTAGATAGTTTTTTATAAAATTTTCGGGCACCCTTGTTTTTTTTATTCACAGCCCAAAACAGCCATTCTCCACCAGCCATTTTACACGCAATGGAGGTCGCCTGCATCAAAGCATATCCTACCCCTTTCCTTCTCCAAGGCTCATCAACATATAGGTCGGAAATATATAATCCTCTACTAGCACTGTTAGTATTATAACCTTCAAAATAAAGCGTATATCCTATTACCTCTTTGTTTATTTCGGCTATCAAGGTTTTAAATGCCGGGTTATCCCCAAAACCGTCTCTACAGAAATATTCCTCCGTGAGACATGAGGGGCGATTGCCGTCAGTCTTACTCAAAGATCTTGCTAATCGGACAATTTCGGCGGCGTCTTTTTTTTTTGCATGGCGAATGTGTAAGGAGGGGATATGTTTTTTTGAAGTTTTTATTTTAGAAAAAACCATCATGCTCTTATGAAACCTGTTGATTCACAAAATTAAAGGTATGTTTAAACATTGAAATTTAAATTTACAAAACTTTTAAAGTAGTACGAGTTAAGTGTAAAAAGATAAATGGTAAAAAAACCTTCTAATAAAGGGCCCGAGAGTATTCCAAGCCAAGGGAAAAAAAAGTCCCTTTGGCTCAGGGCTTTGCGTTTATCTTCTCTTTTAATGCTATGGCTGGGATTAGCATTGTTAGTTTTAACTGCGTATTATGCATGGGATTTGCCAGATGTAGATAATTATGAAAAACAAACTCGGCGACCTATTATTACAATACTTGCTGCTGACAATACGGTGATTACTACTTACGGCGATGTGTATGATAAGGCTGTGAAATTCAACGAGGTTCCTCCTTATTTAATTCAGTCAATTATAGCTACGGAAGATCGGCGTTTTTTTTCTCATATTGGTGTTGATGTTTTTGGAATGGTAAGAGCGGCATTAGCTAATGTAAGAGCTAAAAGAATAAGGCAAGGGGGAAGCACGCTGACCCAGCAGCTGGCCAAAAACTTATTTTTAACCCCAGAAAGGTCGATGCGCAGAAAAATACAGGAAATTTTGCTCGCTTTTTGGCTGGAAACCAGGTTTTCTAAGAGACAAATTATTACACTTTATCTTAATCGTGTTTATTTGGGGGTCGGTACTTTCGGGGTGGCGGCGGCAGCAAGACGATATTTCGGTAAGTCTATAAAAAATATTAGTCTAAAGGAGGCTGCACTGCTATCGGGCTTACTAAAAGCGCCTTCACGTTATTCTCCTTTTCGTAATAAAAAACTCAGTTTGAAACGGGCCAACCAAGTCTTAACTAATATGTTCGTTGCTGGTTTTTTATCAAAAAGCGATGTGCAGCGTGCAAAAGCGGAGGTAATTAAATTAGCAAATCAAAAAAGTGGGTCTGGTGCACGTTATTTTGCAGATTGGTTGCTTCAACGCGCATTCGGGTTTGTAGGAAAAGGCAATCAGGATTTAATTATAAAAACTACGTTATCACCTTATTTACAAAATATCGGGGAGCAACAAGTAAGAAATTCCCTTAAGAAAGATGGAAAAGCACTAAGAGTGGGGCAGGCTGCGTTAGTATCCCTTTCTCCTGACGGAGCTATTCGGGCCATGGTTGGTGGCCGACGCTATGCAGCTAGTCAATTTAATAGAGTTAATCAAGCATTGCGCCAACCTGGTTCTGCATTCAAGCTATTTGTTTACGTTGCTGCTCTCGAATCAGGTTTAAAACCTAATGATATAGTTATTGACGAACCTATTTCTATCGACGGTTGGAAACCTAAAAATTATACAGGGAAATTCTTGGGACCGGTGACCCTTCGTCGAGCGCTGTCAGAGTCAATCAATACTGTTGCTGTAAAAGTGTCAGAAAAAATTGGAAGGGAAAAAGTTATAAAAGTTGCACATAAACTCGGTATTACTGCGAAACTGAAAGGGCATCCATCTATTGCCTTGGGAGTGGATGGGGTGAACCTTCTAGATTTAACTTCTGCTTATGCCTTATTTGCCAATCGGGGCTACCCAGCTTGGCCATACGGAATAATAGAGATAAGAAACAAAAAGAATGAAATACTTTACAGACGCTCTCGTGTGTTGGCTGGTCGGTTAGTACAAAAAAAATAGTAAAAGATATAAAATCTATGTTAATTGATGTTGTTGAATCTGGAACAGGTAAAAGAGCTCGTCTCTCGGAAGTAGTTGCTGGAAAGTCCGGCACTAGCCAAGGCTTTAGAGATGCGTGGTTTATCGGCTTTACAAAAAACCTTGTGACAGGAGTTTGGGTCGGGAATGATAATTTTCTTCCGATGATAGGAGTTACCGGAGGTTCTTTGCCAGCGGATCTTTGGAAAAGATTTACTCTTAAATCTTTGAAAAGTATGCCTGCCTCAAAAAAGCCAAAACTGTGATGCAACTTTTTTAAGACATTTGATATGCTTAACGCTTTATCACCTAAATTTTATAAGCTTAATGAAAATTTCCCTGACGCCTAAAAAACTATTACCGATTGCTCTTCTAACAATGATTGGTTGTTTATGGGGTTTCTTTTTTATTCTTATCAAAAATACTGTGACGAATGGTATTCACCCTACAGCTTATGTTTTTTGGTTTTGTCTAGGGTCTGGTTTGGTAGTATTCTTGATAGGGTTGATTCGGGGGGTATATCCACCCATTACCTCTAACTATATAGCATACTATTTTCGTGCAGCCGCTTTACGGTTTACCTTTGCAAATATGATTCTTTACGCTGCCCAGGGGAATCTGCCAGTCGGAATTATGGCGGTTATAATGGCTTTTACACCTATTTTTACGCATTTAGTAAGTTTAGTGACAAAAGTTGAAAAATTTATCTGGTTGCGGTTGAGTGGTATATTACTGGGGTTCGGTGGTGTTCTTTTTATCCTGATACCTAAGGCATCTTTGCCCCACCCCTCGATGGCAATTTGGGTAATAATCGGGTTTGGTACGCCTTTATTACATGGTTTAGCCTATGTTTTCTTATCAAATTCTAATCGTCCACCGAAAATAGATTCACTACAATTGGCTTGTGGAACCTTGTTTGCTGCTGCTGTTATGGCGTTGCCAATTTCTCTAGCTTTAGGGGAGTTCCATGTACTTGCTCCTCCATTTACTAATGGAGAAATTTCAATGATGTTACATTTTATTTTGGCAGGCTTTAACTTTTACGGGGTTTTTGAATTGATACGTATTTCAGGACCAACCTACATGAGTCAGTCAAGTTTCTTGTCAGTAGTTTTTGGTGTTTTTTTTGGGATTGTTTTACTGGGAGAAAAACACAGTCTTTTCGTTTGGTTTGCAATAACTTTGATCATTTGCGGGGTTGCTCTGGTAAATGCACGTCATGAAAAATATCTGAAAAAATAATCATCTGATCCAATCGATAATATGTTTATCTGGATTGAGGGTGTCATTTTCTAAAATTGTGCGCCCCCGAACAGAAATTCCAGCGATGTGGACTGTATCCGACCTACCTGAAACTAGTGGATGCCACCAAGGAAGTTCTTTTCCTTCCGCAATTAAACGGTATGCACATGTTGAAGGCATCCAATTTAAATTTTTAATATTTTGGGCATTAAGCCCGATACAATCTGGAATCCGTCGTTGACGGTTTTGGTAATCTTTACATTTACAGGTTTTAGTATTTAAAAGCTTACAGGCAATATTTGTATAGGCAATTTCTTTAGTATCAATATCCTCTAATTTTAACATGCAGCAGCGTGCACAACCGTCACACAATGACTCCCATTCTTCTTGGCTTAATTCGGTAAGGCTTTTTTCTTTCCAAAAAGATTTTTGGTGTTTTTTTTGCATTTTACATTAAAGCCTTTTAGCTAATACTTTTGCTATCGCACTTGGATCAGTCTGATGATTAAAGTGAGTAATATAATTACCATTTTTACCCATCAAGAATATTATTGATGAATGGTCCATTAAATAGTTTTCTGGTTCTTTCTTGTCTTTATCTGGAAATATTTTTGCAAAATAAACCCGGTATGTTTTTGCTATAGTCTTCAAAATTTCTTGACTACCCGTCAAACCTAAAAAGGTGGGGTGAAAATTTTTAACATACATTTTAAGGTGGGACGGATTATCCCGCATGGGGTCGATAGATATAAATATGGGTTGAATTTTCTTCGAATTATCCCCCAATGCATTTAACGCTGATCCCATTATCTGAAGTGCTGTTGGACAGACGTCTGGACAATAGCTATAGCCAAAGTAGATCAGCATAAATTTTCCTTTAAATTCCGCACTTTTTCTAATTTTCCCATTGTGGTCGATTAATTCGAAGGGGCCGCCGATTTTATTAAGTTTGCGTCCATCGGGTGATAACAAACCGAACTGCCAAACAATCAGTATTGAAGCGAGGATTGCTATCGCCGCAAAAGCAGCTATCCTGAATGCGGATAGGTTCATTAGTAATTCCCATTTAAAGTTGCGGTAAAATGATATAACCGGTAAGTGCTATTTATACTAGTCACCAAAAATACTGATATTCAGATAAATGAGAGCCTTTAGATTTATATTCTTAATTTTCTACTTTAGCAGCTATCCTGTTGCTTCTTATGGCGATATAGAGCTATTCGGCGATAACCCAATTTTTGCAGCCATCAAAGCCAATGATTTGGAAGGGGTAAAAGCCGCTGTCAACCGAGGTGAAAAAGCAGATGTTGAGGACTTTGACGGACGTAATGCAGTTATTTATGCTGGTATTATTGGTAATGCAGATATAATTGATTTTTTGGCTGCTTTAAGAGTTTCTCTTACACACCGAGATAAACTTGGAAACTCCGCCTTATATTATGCGGTCAATCGAGGCCACGTTGATGCGGTCGAAGTATTAATATAAAAGGGTTCCCTTATAAATTCAGAAAACCGTCGCGGTATTACGCCTTTAATGATTGCTGCGAGCCAGGGCCGAGCAGAAATTGTTCAAATTTTACTAAAAAGCGGGGTAGATACATCTAGACGTGATTATACGGGCCGGACTGCTTTGATGTGGGCTAAGTGGAATAAGAAACAAATTATAGTTAATTTATTGCGTAATGCAGGTGTCAGGGAATAATTAAGTAGTTTTTTTTACAATTAACTAACGAATGGTAGTTGGCTCAATTTTACTAAAAACAGGCAAATGCGGTATGTTAGAAAAACACCTTCTAATAATTGCTCACGCCCCTTCTGAGAACACTAAGTCATTATTAGATTCTACCACTAGGGGCGCAAAATCTGTAAAAAGTGACTCCGTAAAAATATCAACTAGGACACCCTTCGAGGCTGAAGAAAATGATATATGCGGTTCTCAGGGTATAATTCTGCTGACGACTGAAAACCTCGGGTATATGAGTAGGGCATTAAAAGATTTTTTTGATAGAGTTTATTATCCTTGTTTGGAAAAAACTCAAGGGTTGCCTTATTCACTAATCATACGTGCGGGACATGATGGCACTGGAACTATACGGGCTGTAGAAACAATAACTAACGGATTGCGTTGGAGGAAAGTGCAAGAGCCACTGACTTGTCGAGGGAAATGGCAATCGGCTTTCAATAATCAATGTAAAGAATATGGAGCAGCGATGGCCGCTGGTTTAGACTTAGGTATTTTTTAAATAAAATTTATTCGCCCATGGTTATTAGAAGCCCTTTAATTCTCGCTATTCGAAAGACATATAAAAAAACACTCATACCGCCAAGCATGTATAATATATTTAAGGATAAAGCATTGAAGAATAAATCTGTCTTGAACACATTGTCGATTAGTAGTGCTCTCATTCCTTCGAAAACATGAGAAGAGGGCAGAATCCATGCGACGGTTTGTAACCATTCCGGTAAAATAGAAATTGGATAATATATACCGCTTATTGGTGCAAGAAGGAAAATACCAACCCAAGCTAAACTCTCAGCTCCCATCCCATATCGGAGCACAAGTGCAGATACTAACAGTCCTATTGCACCACCAAAAATCATAAGGTTCATGAAAAATATAATAAGGGGTAAACCCATATCAAAGATTGAATATTGATAAAATGGTATAGCTAATATAGCAGCAGGGATTACACCAATAATCGTTCGAATTAAACTAATGGATAAAAGAGATAAAGCCCACTCATGAGGTCTGAGCGGACTAACAAATAATTGAGCTAGATTGCGTGACCACATTTCTTCTAAAAACGATACCGCAACCCCAATATTGCTCCGAAACATTACATCCCAAAGAAGGACTGCCGCAATCAACAAACCTGCGACCTTAATTATAGGTGACTCGGAAGACATTAAAAATTGATTTAAGAAGCCCCAAAGGATCATTTGCATGGTTGGCCAGTATGCTAATTCTAAGATCCTTATCCAAGAACTTTTCAATAAATAAAGGTATCTTAATAGCATTATAATTATGCGGTTGATGGTTGAACGAAGCCGGATTATTTGGCGCATTTTGACTTTTAAAACCTATCAGTTAATTCTTTATTTTATAATTTATTGAATTCTGCTCGTGCAATTTGTAGGAAAACATCTTCTAGCGTATTCCTCTCATATTTTTTAATTAAAGCTTTAGGGGCCCCTTGATCAACGACATTACCATTTCTCATAATTATGACATCTGAGCACAGACGGCTAACCTCATCCATATTGTGCGAGGCTAATAAAATTGTAGCACCTGTTTTACTGGCATATTCTTCTAAATAAGACCTTATCCAGCTGGCGGTTTCGGGATCTAGTGAGGCCGTTGGTTCATCCAAAAGCAGTAACGAGGGTGAATTAATTAGTGCTTTTGCCAAAGAAACACGACTACGTTGTCCTGATGATAATTGACCTGTAGGCAGATCTAAAAAATCATTCAGAGCAAATGACTCCGCCAGATTTTCTATGTCTTCTTTGGAATTACCCATGCCATAAAGTCCCGCAAAAATTCTTAGATTTTGCTGCACTGTTAAGCGCTTCGGTAATTCGACATATGGAGAACTAAAGTTAATCCGACTTAAAACCTTATAACGAGAAGTTATGATATCTTCTCCCAATACTCTTATTTTACCACTAGTAGGTAAAAGCAAGCCTAGGATCATAGCGATGGTTGTCGTTTTGCCTGCACCGTTTCCACCTAATAGGCCTGTGATGGATCCCGCATTAACTTTAAAAGAAATTTTATTTACGGCGATTTTACATCCGAAATTTTTGGTTAATGATTTAATATCAATTGCTATTTTTTTCATAAACTTTTTTGTATCACGTAAATTCATGACTAATACCAGTTATTTGTTAAATTAAAACGGTGGTTCTAACTAGCGTTTTAGATTATCAGGAGCATATTATGGCTATCGTCCCGTCGCACAACGAAACAAGTAGGGTACAGTTAAGGACATTAGTACTGATACGTTGGGTGGCCATAGTTGGTCAAATGGCTACTCTACTTGTAGTTTTTTACGGTCTAAGATTTGATCTACCACTTTTCGCAACTATGATCACTGTTTTGGCATCTGCGACTGTTAATTTAGTAGCCCAGTTTGTCGGAGGGTCTAGGAGAGTTTCTGAGAAGGGTGCTGCGGGATACCTCGCCTTTGATATTGGGCAGCTTACGATTTTGCTCTATCTCACCGGAGGCCTTGGCAATCCCTTTGCTTTTCTTTTGTTAGCGCCGGTGGCTATCTCTGCAACTGTTTTATCACTTAGAAGCACTATCATCTTAAGTGCTATTGCCCTAATTTCAATTACAGTTTTATCAATGTACCATTTGCCTCTGCCTGGCCAAGGAATTTTGCCCCGCCTTCCCACAATTTATGTTTTGGGTGTGTGGACTGCACTCGCAATTGGCATCTTATTTTTTGCATCTTATACATGGCGGGTAGCGCAGGCAGCACGCGCACTTTCTGATGGTTTGTTTGCTACACAACAGGCTCTGGCGCGTGAGCAGCGTCTATCTGACATGGGGGCGATTGCAGCTGCTGCAGCCCATGAGCTTGGGAGCCCACTTGGAACCATTGCTGTGATTAGCAGGGAGCTCTCTCGGGACCTTCCAGAAGACAGTCCAATTGCAGAGGATGTTGCATTGCTACTTACAGAAACAAATAGATGCAGGGAAATATTGGCGGCCCTTGCTCATAATCCAGAAGGGGACGGCGCACCATTTTCTGCAGTACCGATGAGTGCAGTTGTGGAGATGGCTACAATTCGGCATCAGACTGATCGAATTTCCCTAAGTTTTAAATCCACATCAATTGATGAAGATGACAATGGCGCTGAGCCAGTTATACGTTATATCCCGGAAATAATTCACGGCATTGGATCTTTGGCTCAAAACGCTATACAATTTGCAAATTCTGAAGTGGAGTTGTTAACTACTTGGTCAAAAAATATTGTGAACGTTTCAATCATTGATGATGGACCAGGATTTCCCCCCTTTGTTTTAGATCGTATTGGTGAACCCTATATATCCTTGAGAATTAGTAAAGATGAACATATGGGCTTGGGCATTTTTATTGCACAGACCTTATTAGCGAGGACGGGAGCAGAGCTATCTTTTTTAAATAAAAGGGAAGGAGGTGCGGTTGTTAAGATACAATGGCGCCGGGAAATGTTGGAAAGCGTTGAGGGTAAATTTGATGGATGAAATCGATATAAAGGTGGGGTCGGCATCACATATAAACCGGGAACCAAAAACATTATTAATTGTTGACGATGACAAACCTTTTAGAGAAAGACTCGCTAAAGCAATGGAGCGCAGAGGTTTCATAGTCACCGCCGTTGAGAGCGCTGCGGAGGGAATCTCTATGGCAAAATTGGCACCACCTAATTATGCGGTTCTTGACCTACGTCTAGATGACGGAAGTGGGCTAGATGTCGTTTCTGTAATACGAGAAGCACAACCCGAATCACGTATAATTATATTGACTGGCTATGGAAATATTGCGACAGCCGTTGCTGCAGTGAAGGCAGGTGCAATTGACTATCTTGCAAAGCCTGCAGATGCGGATCAGGTTGCATCTGCCTTGCTAACCAGTGGAGTTGATTTGCCACCGCCACCTGAAAACCCAATGTCTGCTGATAGAGTCAGGTGGGAACATATCCAGCGGGTGTATGAACAGTGTAATAGAAATGTTTCTGAAACCGCTAGAAGATTAAATATGCATCGACGAACACTACAAAGAATTCTAGCAAAACGGGCGCCAAGAGAGACTAATATCTCAAGGTCTTAGGAGTGGTTTTAAATAGTAGTTAAAGTATTTCAATCTATATAAATTAACATATTTGCACAAATAATTTTGTATTGAGAAAAGATCTTTTTAAAATTAGATAGATCTAAAATATGCTAATTGTGCAGGTTTATGAGTTAATTAAAGTATCAGGTGTTGTGGTAAGATATTATGCTTTCTAAAAAAAGAGTTTTAGTAACAGGGGGTGCAGGATTTATAGGTTCTCATCTTTGTGCAAAGTTGATTGGTTTAGGATACGATGTACTCTGCGTAGATAATTATTATACAGGTTCGAAAAATAATATATCCCAATTGCTCTCTAATCCTCAATTTGAATTAATGCGTCATGATGTTACTTTTCCGCTATATGTTGAAGTTGATGAGATTTTTAATTTAGCCTGTCCAGCGTCGCCTATTCATTATCAATTAGACCCAGTCCAAACAACTAAGACTAGTGTCCATGGCGCAATCAATATGCTTGGTCTAGCGAAAAGAGTAGGAGCTAAAATCTTTCAGGCCTCTACTAGTGAGATTTATGGAGATCCTACAGTTCATCCGCAAGTCGAGAATTATTGGGGAAATTGCAACCCTATAGGTTCTAGGGCCTGTTATGATGAAGGAAAAAGGTGTGCAGAAACATTATTTTTTGATTATCACAGGCAACATAATCTCTCAATCAAAGTAGCTAGAATATTTAATACCTATGGTCCACGTATGCATCCTAATGATGGACGGGTAGTTTCGAATTTTATTGTTCAGGCGCTAAGGAATAATCCGGTTACAATTTATGGCGATGGGTCGCAAACTAGATCTTTTTGCTATATTGATGATTTAATTGAGGCCTTCATACTTATAATGCAAACGAATGACGATTTTATCGGTCCAATAAATATTG
>PBWY01000057.1 GCA_002727395.1 Rhodospirillales bacterium
GCACCCGCACAACCTAAGGCACCCGCACAACCTAAAGCACCCGCACAACCTAAAGCACCGGCACCGGCTAAAGTACCAAACCCCGGACCGGGGCCAGGACCAGGACCACAACCAGGACCAGGACCAGGACCAGGACCAGGACCAGGACCAGGAAAACCGCCAAAAACACCACCACCACCGGGAACGCCTGGAAAAAAACCCCCCCCGCCAAAAACACCACCGCCACCGCCACCGGGAACACCTGGAAAAACAGCACCACCGCCACCGGGAACACCTGGAAAAAAACCACCCCCGGCAATTCTTAAATTATCGGGTAAAAAAATAAAAGGAAAAATAAAAAATAATCAAGATAAGGCAACCCCGGACCGTGTAGGTTGGAAACAAGGTAAAAATTATATTAGCGTTAATTTAGTTAATAAAAAAATTAAATACAGTTCCAAAAAACAGGGAATTTTTAGGAATATAAAACCAGGGGATAAACCAAAAGAAACATTTACCGTGCTAGAATCAACGGCCAAAATACCAAAAATAAAAAAATTAAACCTGGGCAAATTTACGGTTAATATAAAACCTAATAAATTAGATTTTCAAAAAAATAATTCTAATTTATTCCCATTTAAAAGAATTACAAAAATAAACAAATTAAAGCACCGGGGTTAATATGAATGAAAACAGTTTACCAATTTGGGTAAGTCTAATAATTATATTATTTACTATAATTTTTGTTGTCCAAAATGGTAAAATATTTATATAAGGTATTTAAATTTTTTTTTACCCCCCAAATTACCCCCAGGGTTACCCCCCGGCAATTTGGTTCTTATAGGGGCCTAAATGATCTAAATATTTATAAATCAAGTTTAGGAGGGGTTGCGGAGTGGCTTAACGCACCTGTCTTGAAAACATAATTTTATAAGTTCTATAAATAGATTTTACCCCCCAAATTACCCCCCAACTATAAGAACTTTTAATAACTAATTTCTAATTTTTGAGTATAAAAATTGATAAAATCCGGCAGCCGGATTTTATTCTAAAATCTCTAATTTTTTAAGCTCCGTTTTTATTTGATCTTGGGCCGGGTGTACGTAAAAATCATAGGTTGTACGTATTGATTTATGGCCCATTACATATTTAACGTATTCGGGGTTAGATACCTCAATCAAATTACTAGCCAGGTTATGCCTTAATTCGTGCGTAACTATATTTCTAATGCCCGCATTTTTACACACTCTTTTAATTGTGTGTAATATGGTACTAGGATATTTATAATAATCACCGTTTACCCTCGTAAATATATGACTGTCTTTATTTACATTTAACCCCCTGGCCTCAAATTCCTTAGATTGTCTAATTGCCCAGGTGTCCAGGGCATTTATAACTAATTCGTTTACTATTGGTATTTGTCGGGTTCTGTGGTTTTTAACGTGCCTGGTCCCCCTGGTGCCATCTTGATTGTCGGCAATTTGGTTTTCTATATAAAATGTGTGGTTTTTTTTGTCATAATTTGACCATTTTAACCCCGTACATTCAGAGGCTCTAATACCTGTAAAACTTATAAGTAATATAGCCGGTTCTAATCGTTCTTTTTTTAATTCTCTAAAAAATAGTTTTATATCTTCTTTATTTATTCTGTCCCGCTTATATATTCTTTTAGGTTTAGGAATTTTTAGACTTGGCACGGTTGATATAGATTTTTTTGATCTAGCAAATTCCAGGATAGATATTAATAATTCTTTATTTTGTTTTATTGTTGAGGTTGAATAATTTTTATTAATCAAATAATCAATAAATTGATTGCAATTAGTATCATTAAATTTATTAATTGGAATATCACCAAAAAACCCCAAAATATTAATTTTGAAATTTGTTAATTTTTGTTTACGCCAGGAATAAACCAGGCTCTTTTGATATGGCTGATTCATAAAGCTAGTAAAAACATAAGTTATTAAAGTTTTATTAGATTTTAATAAAATTTCAGAATTAATAAGATCTTCATAATCTGATAATTTTTTCTTAGCATTTTCAAGGCTATTAACTACAGTTTCTAAGCGGTGCCCGGCCTTATCTCTTTTGGACCTAACGCGGTAATAATTTTTATTATTTATTTTTTTTATAGATATACCAGGGGGCAAACTATTATTTTTTTTACTCATTTTGGCCCAATATTGCGTTTTGAGGTGCTTTAACAATTTTTTCGGTAGTGTTTTCCCACTCTTCAGCCCCACGGCCTGTATTATTGTAATTTGGTTGGGTTTGGTAAGGCCTAGAAACTAACGTATTATCTATGGCCCGTATATATTGAATAACTTTCCCCACAAATTGATTTTCATATAATGGGAGCATGTCGGCATTTTTGGTATTATTTACACGCCAAAATAAAAGGCCGTTTTTTTCTACAATTTCAACTATTGATAGTCCAGGGGTTCCAAATGCAACACGGTTCATGCTCCAAATTGCCCCAATTCCTGGACTAGGCGCGCTATTAGTTTGGATAACTAGGCGATCATTTGGAATGATAACAGGCTCTAAATTTTTTGTTTGATAATGAATTAATATTAATTCTCTATTGCTTACTTTATTTCGGCTCCAATAAATATAATCTATTGGTTGAGGCGTGCCGGCTATTGTGTAATCTGAATGTAAATATACAGGTATTTCAACGGGTAACGAATTACTAATTTTCATATAAAAACTATCTAAAACCTCTTGTAAATCTAAATTACCCATTGCCATTGTTGGGTTAATATCTATTATTTGCCCTGGTGTGGTCCCATAAATTGCGGATAATTTAATTAAATCTTCGGTGCTAATTGCAATGGCCCCGGCCTCAATTTGAGATAACCAGGCGGGGGATTTGTCCATTAATTTTGAAATTTCGCGTTGAGATTTATTCGCTAGTTTTCGGGCATTTATTAGCCGATCTGAAATTATTTTTTTTAAAGAATTGTGTTTTTCTAGGTTTGTATGGTACTTATTCATTTACTTAATTTTTTACTTGTTGGCATTACTATTATAACTTAACTGTTTAGGCTAAATAATCATTAAATTATTATAAAAAAAATTGATCTAATTTGCACCTATTTAGCCCTAATAAGCATAAATATAGTTGCGCTAAACATTATCAATATGTTATATTTCTAATTGTGGGGGTTGCCTCTTCTAGTTTATTAGAATTAAGCATATTGGGTTTAGAACGGTACGCCCCCCACACCAAAAATAAAAATAGTGATAGGAAAGGAGCAAAGCAAATGACAACGACAGGCGAAATAATACCTATGCAATTTTATTGCATTAATACCACTTGTGATAATAACGGTTATCGGTGGGCATTTAGCCAAAATGGTTACACCCTGGTTTGTGGAAATAATGATTGTTTAGATTTTATAAAAAATCATTCAACTAAAAGAGATAAACCGGACCTCGATAAATTGGCCACCGAGTTAATAGATCAAGGGCACAAAATAAAAGATTATAAATCAATGTTATACGTTGATTTGAGTAAATAAAACAAGTAAAAACGGGCCCCAGGCGGGCCCGTTTTTAGAAAGAAAAACAAATGAGTAAAAAGGAAATGATAGATAAATATTTAGATAAATTATCTTGGTATGAAGAATACAAAAGAATGTTACTTATCAATGAGGGTTTAACTGAACAGCAACATTATTTAAATAATACAATCTTTGATTATAAACAAAAAATAAACGATCAAGAATTGATTATTTCAAAATTAAGGAATCAATTAAAAAACATTTTTAATACATGCAAATCAAACATTAACATTGAAAAAATTGAAGAGGATAAAAATTGAATCAAGCGCTAGAATTACAAGCATACAAAGAAACTAAAATGTTATCAATTAACGAGGTTGCGGAACGCCTGGGAATTAGTAAAAACAAAGTCCGCGAGTTTATAAATTCGGGTGAGTTAGCTAGCTTAAAATATTCGGATAGGATTACTAAAGTTAGATTAATTGATCTTGAATTATTTAACACTAAAAATAGAAATAATAATCGGTTTGACTATAAATTATAATTTTAGTTATGCTAAAGTTTTGTTAAGCTAGATTAAATGAATTGGGCCCCGTGATAGGTGGGGCCCAAAAACACAAAAAACCCAACAAGCAAATTAGGTAAATTATGTTAAAAACCATTATACACGATTCAAATAAATCATATTTAGACAATAGAAAAGATTTAATAGTTTTCTTAGATTCCAGGGGGTATAAAACCCCGCATTATATAGCCAACGATATAGAAGATAATAAAATCTTAAGTTATTACCTGGTAAACATTGCCATAGTATTAACAGACAATGCCCAGGATTCATATAAAGAAAAAATCACAAATTGGGGCGGGTTATTTTATTGGATTCTACAAAGTTTAAGGGTTCATTCTTTATTTTGTGATTTTCACAAACCAAATTTTAACGGTGTTTTTTTTGACGATCTAAATAATATGAATTGTGGTTTTATGGCTCCACAAAGTATAGAAAACGACTTAACCGGGCCAAGTAACCAGGATTTATATAATTATCTTTTGGACAATGTCCCAGGGGTAAATTATCTAAACGAAAATTTAAAATATACCAAACAATCAAATTTAAATATTTCTCAAATTTTACTTAACTTTAAAGAATTAATTAACATGTTAAATATTAATAAATTAAATAATAATAATACCTATATAGTTAAACATGTTAAACATGTTGCGGGCGCGCGCGCCCGCGTACGCGAGATAGATAATAATTTTTTAAATCAGATAAAGATTAATAAATCTAATGACATTATAGACATATCAAATAAAAATCTTGGTTATCAAATTTGTTATCCATATAAATTAGATCAATTAGTTAATAGGAATATAGAAAAAAAAGAAAAAAAAGTTGCGCATAAAAAAGAAAAAAATTTTGTAGGTTCTCCAGGGTTAGAAAATATGGACAATTATTTAATTGAGGCCCAGGACAGAATTATTAAGGGGGAAATATGAAATTTGATTTTATGAATTTTTTAATTTTTATAAATATGTTATTGCCCGTTATTTTAACGGTAATAATTTTTTATAATATGTACGCTATTTTTTTATCTGAAAGTTTTTTAGGGTACAAAAAAAAACGCTTATTTTTAAATAAGAATCGGAGCACCCGATTAAATAGCCGGCTAATTGCCGAGAATGAAAGGACAAAAGACTTTTAATTATGTAACAAAATTGAATTATTATTATTCATGTTTTCACAAGCTAAAGATTAAATAAGACGTTCAATTATGCTAGTTCCCCTGGATAAAAAAAAATAAGGTAAAAATTAAATATCTCCAGGGGACATAATTAAATTTATATTATGGATAATTCAAATTATGAAAAATATATTTTTGATCTTGATTTAAAAATAAAAGAAATTGAAATTAAACATTTTGGCCTAGATACTGATTATATAAAATGGGTAAATGAGGACCGCCCACCAATTCAAAACGTAGACGATTTAATTAAATATTTTGATGACCTTTTACAAGCCTTTAAGGTTGCAACCAATACCCCGCATGCCCTTGATTATTCTTGTTGGTGTCATAATTGTAAACTAACAAATTTTAGCCAGGACCGGACACCCTGGGGGAAAAATTAAAAATGTTTTTATTTAAAATTTTAATGTTGCCGTTTACCCTACTCAAATATTTATTAATATTGCTTATCCTGGGGGGCATTGTATTTCTAATAATTAGATGAGGTTACAAAATATAGTATTTTGTAACTTATATGCTATTATATAAGTGCGATAAGGTGCCATTTATTAGGATATATATATAAATGACATCAAAACAGGTTACAAAAAAATATAAAAGTAACCGAATAAAAAAATTACCCGAATATTTATTTAAAGATCAAGTTAATCATTTAATAGATACCGCTTATAAAATTAAAACCCGTTCAAAATATCGGGCCCCTCATATCGTGTTAAGTATTGAATTAGGTTATTACGGGGGGTTAAGAATAAGTGAATCAATTAGTCTAAAGAAAAAAAATTTTGAAATTGACGGTAAAAAACAATTTTTAAGATTTTTTGGCAAAGGCAATAAAGAACGAATAGTACCCATAACAAATACGCCCTTAAGTTCTCATTTATCTTTTATGTTTCACAATTTAAAAGATGATGATTTTTTTTTATTAGGGGTTACCAGGAAAACGGCCGGCAAGTGGATAAAACTTGCGGGGCAACTATCCGGAATTGATAAAAAAATAACTAGCCATACCTTAAGGCATAGTTACGGGCGGGCCTTGGCCCTGGGGGGTGTTCCAATGAATAGAATTGCTATTCTAATGGGGCACGAGGATATAAATACAACCTGGATTTATCAAAAATTAGGCGTTGAGGATTCAGATTATAATTTAGAGGAGATTTTATAAAATGCAAGATCAGGAAAACCAAAAGGAAAAATTAAGGGGTATGGATTTATTTAGCGGGCTAGAAATGAGCCCGGAAGAGGCCCAGGGATTTTTTAAAACAATAAGATTATTAATAGAACAGCCGAAAACCCATTCCGACATGTACCCCAAGGCGGTTATAACCGAAGAGGAGCATTTGGATATAGTTAACAACCTGGCTAAAAGTTACGGGACACGGCAATTAATGGCCAATGCAACCGGTGAAAAAATAAAAGTTCCTAAAGGCGAGTTAGATTATTCTGATAAAACATTATTAGAAACAATGACAGATTTATATTTACAAACAACCCCAAGCCGGGGCGGACAGGCCCGAATTGAAACAGTAGGGGGCTTAACAGGTGATAACCCGTTTGCCTGGATTAAATCCAAGGCAAGTAATTTTAAAAATAAAATCCTGGGCCGTGAAAATTGATTAATAGCGCGGAATTTATTTTTTTATTTGCAAGTTATATATTAGGTATTTTTACAGGAATAACACTATTAGCATTTTTTTTAAATAGGAGGTAACAAATTAGAATATTAACATTTTTTGAAGATAAAACAATTGCATTAAATAAGGCTAAATTAACTAATCGGGCTATTGTGGTTAATGATACGGAGGCCTACAAAGTAGATTCAAAGGCTATAGGGTTTTATAACCCCGCTAAATTGTTTGGTTTTTTACCATCAAAAGTATTCCATATAGTAACAACCAGGCACCCGGATAGCGCTTTATTAAGGCCCCTGGAAGAGGGCTATATTAATCCAAACCCTGTAACACCTCAACAATTAAGAGAGTATGAGGATCAATTTTTTTTAGAAGAGCAATTAAGAATAGAGCAAAGCGCGGGCAAGCCTAAAGATAACCTAGAAAAATTATTAATATTTTGTGTAGGTTTATTAACTGTTTTATTTGTGGTTATTGCCTCATTTAAGGCAATGCCTGTAATAAAAGAAAATTATTTAAAAACTTTTGGAAATTCGGAGGTTATAGAAAATGCAACAAACCCTAAACAATGAACATAATTTAAAAATTTATCAGATTTACAATAGAAAAGATTTTATTATATTAGGGGTTATATTTTCTTTATTTCTTGCCCTATTTATTTTGTCATTTTTTAGCCCTGGAATAGCTATAATATCTTATTTGTTTTTTTTTGGTATATTTGGGTATTTATTTGTATTTTTTTTCAAGCGGGCAAATGAAAAATTATCATTATGTTTATATCTAATAGAAATAAGCCCAGGGGTTTATGAATTTAGGGAGGTTTACCACACTAAGGATTATGTTAACGGGTTTGATAAAAATTATTTATGGACCTATAAAAATAAATTAGTTCCCATATTTGATATAACTAACGAAGATCAATTTAAAATATTTACACCATATGAAAAACCCATACCGATTATTAAAAGTATTAATATTGCCAGGGCTAAAGAGCAATCAAGCGCCAGGCGTTTATTTTCACCTAAAAAAATAAAACCGGTCCAGGTGTTCCAAATGTTATTTTTTTGGTTGCCGGGGGGGGCCTTATTTTTGGTATTCATGTACTAATAACAGGGGGCAATTAAACAAACTTTAAAAATAAAATCCGGCTGCTGGATTTTATTAATTTTTATACTGAAAAACAAAGGATAAAATAAAAAATATGACTGAAAACCAGGCACCAAAAACCGTATTAAATAATTATGATGATGGCCCAATCGTTGTGTTATTTGGTGGCCGGAGGGGTGCGGGAAAAACTTTATTAACTTGTTACTTTGCTTATTATGGGCATAAGGTACAAAAAAGCCCGGTTTTTCATAACGGGTGCCTTAACTTTGGTAAACGTGTAGACATAGAGGATTTATTGGACCTGGGGCCGGAGCTCCAGGATTCAATAATTGTAATAGATGAATTACAATTATATATGGATAGTTCCAGGGCCGGGAGCACTTTAAATTATTTATTATCAAATTCATTAACATTACTCAGAAAACTAAATTTTAGCTTATTGGCCACCACCCAACGTATACAAAATATATCAAGCCGGTTCACCTGGCAAACTGATTATATAATTGAATGTGTTACCCCACCCACACAATATAAGGGCAAGATCATATTATTTGAATTGACATCAACCGGGACCGTTAAAGCACCATTTAAAAAACGTTTTAGATTATACCAGGCCCAACGGTTTTGGAATTTATACCAAACGGAGGCCATATTTGACACCACCAAAAGTATAACTATTACTAGTGATATGATAAGAGAAAATAAGAAAGACGAGCACCGGGATAAAGTTATTGAGATCTTAAAAGAGGCCGGCAAGTATTATGAAACTTTATATTTTTCTGATATTGAAAACATAATTAAACAAAACAATTTAATAATCTCTTCGGCACAATTGGGGCGATGGCTTACTGATATTTTAGGACAACCCAGGCGCACTAAAGAGGGCCGGGAATATACTATTGAATTATAACTAAATGCCGGCTTTATGCCGGATTTATGCCGGGGGGCGGTTAAGTATTAAAGTATTTTTCTAAAAAAATTCTAAACCTATTCTAAATAAATTCTAAACCTTAAGGGACAATTTAAAAATCTAAAATTTAGAATGTAAAATATACGTTTGTTTAGTGTTTTGTTACCGATATAAATATAACTATTGTTTAGTATAAATAAACTTTTTATTATTTATACTATGTTTGGGAAATTAACTTTTATGGTTATGGCTAGTGTGTTTTCAATCGTGTTTATTGTGGTTGGAATACCTATTCTATTACCGGCCGTGAATAGTGCCAGGGGTACGAGTACCCCCCAACAAATAACATGCAACCCCCTTAATGAAAATAATTGCACTTTGCAATTAAGCGGGCAACATGCAAACACAACTAAAGACGGCATAGAAATTGTAGACGTGGCGACAAATCAAAGCGTTATAGACAATGTAAGTTATGACAACTCAAACAATACGTTAAACGTAACCCAATTAACCCCAAATACACCGTACACCTTTAATGTTACGTATTTGTTATTAAATTCGAATATGTCGGGCCCGGTTAACTTATTATTACAAAGGTTGCCATTAATAATGGTTTTGGCCTTATCGGTAATAATTTTTTTAAGTGCCAGGTCATATATAAGGACTTAGTTTATTTGGTAGTGTCGAGGTTTTGGTTAAAAGATATATAAAAGGAGCATATTAAATGGGAGCAATGGCAAAAGGGATACTTTCAAGTATCATAGTTCTTGTTTTATTTTTAGCGCTTACCCCTGTAATCGTTGACGCTGTAGATGATAGCGTAACAGCAATGGGCACAACTTATACTAGTTCAATATCTATTATTAAGTTAGTTCCATTGATAATTTCGGCGGGCGCGATCACAATTAGTTCGTACCTAGCATGGACTGTGGTTAAAGGCAGAAAACAAAACGACTAAAATAATTGTGTTACTAAGACGTAATTATTAAACGCTTAAGCCCCTATATTCAATAAATAAAAGTATGGTACTTTATCGCAATTAATATAGGGGCTATTTTTATAAACGAGATCAAGTAAAAGGGGTAAATTAAATAAATTTTTTATTTTTGGCACTTGCAACAATGTGCGGGGTTTATTTATCAATAGAAATTAGCCAGATTTCAAATTCTGGGCAATTTTTTACATATATAATATGGTTCTTTCCTGGTTTGTTGATGTTTTGGACATTTAAGGAATTATGGGACTATGTGGATTGATTTATCTAAAAAACCAAAAAAAATGGTTTTATATTTGCGTTTTAAGGCCCTTGGATTTTTCAAAACGATAAAACCCACCAGGGGCAAAGCTATAACAACCTCTATATTTTCATTATTTGCCTTGGGCCTTATTTTTGGAGGATTCTTAAACCCTGGGAGCAATAAAACATTAAACGCCTGGGAATCAACAACGTATAACCAGGGCCCCCCCGAATTTGAGATCTTAAGCGCTTACGCTTTTCAAAATATTTATAAAAATGGTGATATCGTTTTTTTATCTCGTATACATTTACAGCAAGATAAAACAAAAATGGCAACAACCCACCCGGCATATAATTTGTATTCCTGGTGTGATTTATTAATAGATACAAGCGGTTGCAATAGTACCCCCGTTAACCCAACAAGCCCCGACCGTATAGATGTAGACGAAACAACGGGCAAAGTTCCCTTAACTTTTGACCTCAAAGAAAATGGAGCAATTATTAAAACTGAACCATTTATCCCCCGTATAAATTATGGTTTTGTGGGTATATATATTGAAAATACAAGCACGGCAAATTTTGACATAAATAATAATGTAACTATATGTTTAAGCCCAAATACCCAGGTTTGGAATATTAATAATAGCCCCGATTGTAGCATTTTAACCGTGTTAGATGGTAGGGACATTATGAAACAGGTTTTATTAGATGAGGTTGAATTATTACAAAATAATTTAAAGTTACCTAAATATACACTAATTAACCAGGCTAAAAAAATAACTTATCAGGGCAATATTTTTGTTGATGAGGGCGTGCCGGTTATTTCTAAAATCCTGGGGGGCATTTTTGAAACCGGTTTAGATACCATTGTTAATAGTACCCCCGTACCCACCGGGACCGATTCAGCACTTGGAACAAGCATACTTAATGAATATACATCAACCGGCTTAAAGGCCGACATAGATAATACGGCAAATTATTATTTTGGCGTAGACGGTAAAATCTTACTAATTGTGATCTTTGGTTTTTTCGCATTACTTGGGGCTATAACCTCTTTTATCTATACCCAAAATGGCCAAATGTCATTTATTATATTCAGTTCTATTATGTTAATTGGTTTTTGGACAGGCACGCCAAGTGTTGGGGTTTTGTTTGTAGCCATAACCGTTATGGCTTTATTTACAACGGCTTATATTTTAAGGAAATTTCCAAGTTAGGGGCGTATTATGATTAGTTATAAAATTGTTGTATTATGGGCGTTGCCTTATGCGATTATATCAATCCTGGGGGCGTTCTCTATGCAAACAACTAACTTAGATAATGATAATTTTTCTAAGTTTACCTATAATGCCGGTTCACCCTCTTTATATATTACCGAAACGCAAGATAACCCAAATTTTGTACAAAACGCATTTAACAAAGTAGTTGGCACAATTAAGGCCCCGTTTACCGCGTTGAATATGGGTTTTGATACCCTGGGCAATTTTGTAGATATGGCAACCCTAGATTATCCATTTTTTCAAGAACACCCAATACTACAATTTATAAGATATTTATTGCTAGCCGGCACGGTGCCCCTAGTGTTTTTATTAACCCTTGAAATGACGAAAATAATATCAAACTTTATGCCAGGATAAAAAATTTAAGATGCTGCAAAAAAATATTAAAATTTATACTCAAAAACTAAACATTAAAGTAAAAAAAATGTACTTTAATTGGGTTGTTTTTGTAAAAAATTATTACAAAAACGCAAGTATAAATTTAAAAAGATCTTATATTATGGGGCTATCAATTATGGCGGTTGGTATTTCCATAGCTTACGGGTTGGGCTCGCCATCTTCTTTATGCAAATTAAAGGCGGATAGTGATTTATTTACTTATGAATATTGTTATACAACTAATGTTTATATAAATAATTCCGGTAGTAACACCTTAAATAATTACCCTGTTAGGTTAACTATTCCTTATCAAGCCTGGTTTAATAATAATAAAATAGATACTTACGCTAATAATTATTTACCTAATGCCAATTTATGGGACCTAAGAGCATTTAGCCAAACTTATAGTAACCAGGTTGAATTTATCGGCCAGGACATACACAATACAACCAAACCAAACCCGGTATTTTATTCGATTATGCCAACTTTGGCCCCTGGTGATACTCAATTACAAATTTTAACCGGTAACAATGAGGCCAAGCGGTCAAATTTTATTTATTTTTATAATGGTAATGACACGTTTACAACCTTAGATAATAATAATTTAGACCTAACTGATAATTATAAAATTGAGGCAACTGTCAGAACTTTTAATCAAAGCGTTTTGTCTAATGCCGGGGCTATTGTTTCTAAATACGATCAAGCCAATTCACAAGGTTATAAAATTACCCTGGAAACAAATACCAATAATGCTAGCGGTTTTGATATTAAATGCACCTCGGATAATTACAGCGCGGTTATTCCATTGCCCGTAACTAATGAAAAAATATATATCACCTTTGAAAATACATTCACTAAATTTGAATGTGGGGCAAGTTATGGAAATAACGCCCCTGTTTTATCCACAAACTATATAGCAAACACAAGCACGGCAAATACTAATAATTTAATATCCGGGCAATTATTAAGACAAGTTGGATTATATGAATTAGGAATAATAGACTTAACAAACAACGTTTATAAAGCAAATTATTTATTCAACGCTAAAGAATTAACCGAAAACGACAGCGTTTGCCCGTTTGTTACGGGTGTTACTGACTTTGGCCCCAACAATTTAACGGGTTCATGGACGCTTACCGAGTGTGGTAATAATATAACTTATAATATTTCAACAACTGAACAAACCACAGAATCAATAGCCCCTGATGTTCCAAGCAATTTGGCCTCTAATTGGGTTGGGGGTTTTTATGGAGATCAAAACCCATATATAAAAAATACAGAAAATAACCAGGCTATAGGGTTTGAATTTTTCGAAACACCACAAAATTTAGGGGTGCCCGCTAATTTATGGTATTCCATAATTTTTATAGGCCTAGCCATAATTATTATGGTCCCCGTTTTCATTACTAGCCAATCAATATTAATAACCCTCTTAGTTGGTTCAATGCCTCTTATGTTTGCGGTATCAATCGGGGTATTGCCCGTATTCTTTGTTATAATTTGGTTTTTATTAACCCTGGGTACAGTAGGCGTTAAGCAGTATGCGGAGGGATTTTAATAAATGATTGAAAAATTTAATTACATTTTTATAACTATTTTGGCCGGGGTAATCGGGTTTATTTCAACCTATTTACTTTGTCCGTTAACAATAGAAAAAATTAAAACGTTAGGAGGTTAATTAATGAATATTTATAGAAATTATATAGCTCCGTTTTTACAGGGGTTTAACACAAATCAATTAGCTTTATTTGTAGCTATTTTAAGTATGGTTTTTGTTGTTACCCTCAAAGACGGTACAAGGTGCTTAAGTGCGCAATGTGTGGCGGGGGCTAATGAGGTTATGGCCGGTGATATTACGGTTAAATCAGGCAACCCCAACGGGACAACCTTAAAAAGCACCTCAACAAGTGATATTGATATAAATTTACCAGGCACGGCCGGTACTCTTTTACATAGTGCTAGCACCCTGGGTAACGATCAATTTTTACAAACCAATGCAACCGGGGGCATAATTACGGGAGATATTCCCGCCCTGGACATTGACGATAGCACCAAAGTAGACACCACGGGGGGAAACCAGGGGCAAATATTAAAAATAGCTAGTGCGGGGGGCTTAGAGTTTGCAAATTATGAAATAAACGAAACTCAATTTGATAGTTCCAACGCCTCAACACTTGGGCAATTTTTAAGGTCAAACGCTAGCAATTCGTTAGATTTTGACACCTTAGAATTAGATGATATTAGCCTAATAGGTTCACCCGCCCAGGGGGACCAGGTACGAGTTAACGCAAGCGGAGAACTTGAAACATTTACCGCAAGCGCAACGGTTATTAATGAATCAACTTTTGATAGTGCTAACGGTACACTTAACCAATATTTACGCGTTAACGGTTCGAGTTCTTTAAGTTATGACACCTTAGAATTAGACGATATAGGCTTAATAGGTTCACCCGCCCAGGGGGACCAGGTACGAGTTAACGCAAGCGGAGAACTTGAAACATTTACCCCAAGCGGAGGCGGGGCGGGTTTAACCCGTGTTGCCTGGGGTTCGGGCCAAAAGGTCAGGCCCTCTAATACCACAACGGGTAACGGGTTCGTTATTTGTTGGAACGGTAGCGCCAACGGTAAAACATTCACAACTAGCCCAACCGGTGTTAATATTGGTTCTTTGCCTTATGCACTTGATGAGGATAAAAGATATAAATTAGTTTGGGGGTTTAATAATAC
>PBWY01000118.1 GCA_002727395.1 Rhodospirillales bacterium
ATACCGAGTCAGAAATATAAGGCCTGCCTTTCGCTATGGTCTTTGGGCCGGATTAATTTACTCTGCACTAGATACCTATCTGTTTCGTGGTAAAGCACCATGGACTTTTAGGCAACACGCAGATCATAAAGCCCTTTTACCTGCTGCAAGGAGCAAAAAAATTGAGTACCCTAAACCTGATGGCCTCGTGTCGTTTGATCGATTGTCATCCGTATTTATTTCGAATACAAACCATGAAGAGGACCAACCCGTCCATTTAACATTGAAAGATAAGACTGTTCCAATTTCGGTTAATCTCAAGGTTTACGATTCTCCAGAACAACGGTACTGCCCTGCAGGCGTTTATGAAATCGTTGATGACGGCGATGGCGATGGACCAAGGCTGCAAATAAATGCACAAAATTGTGTGCATTGTAAGACTTGTGACATAAAAGACCCTTCCCAAAACATTAATTGGGTAGTTCCTGAAGGGGGTGGAGGACCAAATTATCCAAATATGTAACAAATGCAGGTAATATAGGTATTTTCCTAATATTTTTAATATTTCTGATTGAATATTAATTTGATAGTAAATTGAATTTAAAACTCATATGCTGGAAAAGTTTTGGGTTCTGAAGATTTTTTCAAATAATAGGGTTAACAATATTTATTTTTTTATGCAAAAAAATATGGTTGGTATGTCAAGCAATCACTTGTCTCCGACAAATGATTTATTAACGGTTTTTCCTCTAATATATTTATTAGCACTTCAGTTTTTCTTTATCCCATTGAAGGACTTAAACGCAAAATCATTATCTGCGAACCAATATAAAAACATTACAACAAATAGTGTGGGAGGGCTCAGGCCGTCATCGGTGTCTGGAAAATATTTGGCGGGCCGTTTTGCACATAATTCACAAGATTTTGGTAAAGCAGCAAATTACTTGTCAGCTGCTCTCTCATTTGACCAAAAAAATCTCAGAATTCGTCGCCAAGCGTTTCTGTCTTTATTAGTGAGCGGACGTCTAGCTGAAGCAGCCGTTCTAGCAAAAACAATTACTCCCCTAGACCAAAATAATTCTTTACCAATTTTAAGTTTATTGGTTGAGGAGATTCTAAATGGCAAAGTTATCGAGGCGGAAAAAAGGCTCAAAATTTTACCACGAAAAGGTGTCGGAAGGTATCTAGGCCCACTTGTGTTGGGTTGGGTTAAATTTGCAAGAGGCGATGTATCGGGTGCCATAAAATCAATTGAAGTATTAGATGTTGAACCTTTTTATTCCCTTAAACAATTACATATAGGTTTAATTTATGAGTGTGCCGGCCAATTTAACCAGGCAGAAATAGCGTATAAAAAATCCCTTAAAAAGAATTATGCGCTTCGTGGAGTTATGGCTTATGGAGTTTTTCTAGAGAGAAGAAAAAGATGGCTGGAGGCTGAAGAACTTTATAGGCGTTTTGGAGAGGAATACGGGGATGAGACCATTGATAGAATGATACAAAGAGCTGGAACTCAGTCCTTACCGTTGAATTTTGTAAAAGATGCTCAGGAAGGTATTGCAGAGGTTTTCTTTAATTTTTCTGACACTTTATTCCGGGGTCAATCTTCTGAACTTGCTATAATATACGGCCGACTAGCTTTGCGACTGCGGCCCTCATTTCCATTAGCTCAAGTTCTCTTAGGAAGACTACTTGAGTCCTTGGCGCGAAATGCGGAGGCCGTAGAGCTTTATAAAAACGTTGATAGGCGTTCTCCGGTTTCTTGGACAGCTAGGCTAAGTCATGCGTCAAACCTACATCAACTTGGTCTGAAGAGAGATGCCATAGATTTATTAAAGAAGATGTCCAAAGAAAATAAAAACCAACTTGAGCCGTTAATAAGGGTTGGCAATTTATATAGTTCGCAGAAGAAATTTATAAAGGCAATAGAAGCATATGATAAAGCAATAAAAAGAATAGCATTATTAAAGAAAAGTCATTGGAACTTGTACTATGCTCGGGGAATTGCATTTGAACGATCCAAAAAATGGTCCAGGGCAGAGAAGGATTTCAAGCAGGCTTTAGAACTGAATCCGCAGCAGCCACTGGTATTAAATTATTTGGGATATTCTTGGGTTGACCGAGGGGTTAATCTTAAAAAAGCTCAAAAAATGATTCGGGTTGCTGTTAAATTAAGGCCGAATGATGGTTACATTATTGATAGCCTGGGCTGGGTACTTTTTCGTCTGGGAGAGTATAAAGAGGCAACAAAACAATTAGAGCGTGCAGTAGTATTGAGACCAGAGGATCCTACTATCAATGACCATCTTGGTGATGCTTATTGGCAGGTCGGAAGAAAAACTGAAGCAAAATTTCAATGGAACCGTGCTCTTTCACTATCTCCTGAAAAAGAATTAATTCCCTCTATTCATAAAAAGCTAAGGGAAGGCCTGCAAATAAAGAGCGTCTTTGAAAAATGAATTTTCGTGGTAATTCCTTTATAAGTTCTACGAAGGTCATATCAATGGCTGCTCCCGCAAAGATTAATTTATACCTTAATGTTATAGGTAAAATAAATGATTCCTATCATGAACTTGATAGTCTTGTTGGCTTTACGACTTTTGGTGACAAGGTATCTGTAAGAGATTGTGAGGAGTTTAGATTGGAAATTAGTGGTCCTTTTGCACAAATGCTTCCTCCTGAAAAAAATAATTTAGTCATCAAGGCTGCCAAAGAACTCGCTCGGGAGACGAATTATGCGGGAGGAGCATATATTAAGCTTGTTAAGAATTTACCAATTTCTTCGGGGATAGGTGGAGGGTCGGCAGATGCTGCAGCAACCTTAATAGCACTAAATAGACTTTGGGGAGTAAAATTAAATAAAGAAGATTTGATGACTATCGGTCTGAAACTAGGGTCAGATGTTCCAGTATGTGTAAAAGGTAAAATAGCAAGAATTGGTGGGAGAGGTGAAAAAGTCTCTAGCTTTGAAGGATTTCCGAAATGCGGCATTCTTTTAGTCAACCCCCGAGTTCCAATACCTACGATTGATGTATTTAAAGCCTTTCACGGTAAGTATTCGAACCACGTTGAAATACCAAAAATTAATGATATTGAGACATTAATTGAATTTTTGTCGATCCAAAAAAAATGATCTTCAAGAGATCTCAATAAAAATAGCACCCGTTTTGCAAGTTATACTCAATATTTTAAGTGATGAGCCCAACTGTCTTTTGGCGAGAGTTTCTGGAAGCGGAGCAACTTGTTTCGGAATATTTAATAATGAGCATTCTGCAGCATTATCGGCCAGTGCGATATCGAGTCGATTTAAGGAATGGTGGCTAAAACCAACACAACTTTCTAACTAGTACGAAATAAATTCCTACAATTGCCGGTAGGCTTTGACTTACTTAATGATTTTAAAACCATTAATTTGCATTTTAAATACTGTTCTCTTTATCCGATTGAATTTCAGCTAGCTGCGACGATAAATTACTAATTTGTTTTAGTAACGGGGCTAATAATGAATTGGTGCTCAACTCTACCTGCTTTAATCGAATATTCAAAGACTCAATATCGTTTAATAGCTCTTGGGTTATCTTGTCGTGAGTTAATTTCTCGTTTTTATAAATTTCTTTATTTGTTGAATTTTGGTTAAAATCCTGAGCTGCGTTGTATTCACGAGCCTGATTATATTGTTGATCATAAAGGTAGTCCTGGGCCTGTTTAATTGATTCAAATGGAGGTTTCGTAGCTGTTCCAGTCAGTGTTTCTCGATTGTGTTGGTTTGAATTGATCATACCGTTCGAATTTGTAAGCTGGTCTGCAGCTGCCGTGCGGATAATTTGATTTAACCAATTGCCAATAGTAAGGCCCGCTCGACGTGCAGCTATTTTTGCTGCTTCTCTCGCTTCAGGCTCCACTCCTTTAACGCTCCAAGGGGAAACATTTGCTACCATAATTATTCAACATACTTCTGTATGGTTTCAGGGAACTTATTCTATGAAGTTCGCGTATTAAATATTATCATACAATATAAAACTCTCAGCAATCTTATCATAAAATGAGCTTCAGGTATTATTAGCTCCCCGTTGTGAGTTAAAAAAAGTCATATCATTATTATACTCTATCTTGTTTTCAATAAAATTTGCTACATTATTATCAGAAACTATTGCGGTCTTAGTTAAACCCTTTTATTTTCCGCAGCAAAATGGGGCATAGCCAAGCGGTAAGGCAACGGGTTTTGATCCCGTGATCCCTGGTTCGAATCCAGGTGCCCCAGCCAACGTTTTTGAAGGAACTCAATTTGGGACAACTAGATGCACAAGGGCTTAAATGCCCGTTACCAGTTTTACGAGTAAGGAAATACATGAAGACTTTAGACATTGGAGAAGAATTGGAAGTCCTGGTAACCGATCCTTCAGCTCCTGAAGATTTCAAGTTGTTTTGTGAACAATCCGGTCAGGAATTTGTAAGAGCTAGTCAGGATGGCGGGGTGATCAATATCATTCTGCGACGAATAAAATAGAGGCAATAGCTAACGAAATTAAAATATTATCAGTCTTTTTATATTTTTAGATTGCTTTAATTTTGTTCCCCACTAAAAATTTAATAATGATTATTATTCGCATAATTTATTATAGCAGCATGTGTTATGAACTCTGAAATAACATATTCTGATGTTTCTTCCAAAAGACAGCAAGTCGGTGTGATAAGCCTTATTAGTGCCGGACATTTTATTAGTCATTTCTATGTTATTTGTTTGGCTCCTCTATACATAGCAATGTCCAATGATTTGGGAGTGGGGTTCGCTGAACTAGGACTCATTTCGTCGGGATTTTTTCTTTCTGGTGCGACTCTTCAGATGCCGGCAGGATTATTGGTAGACAGAATTGGAGCAAAAAGAGTCCTTTTTGGTGGAATGTTTATTCTCGCTCTTTCTATAACTTTAGCCGGTTTGAGCGGTTCCTATTGGATACTGCTATTTTTATTTATGCTCGCTGGTGCTGGTAATTGTGTTTTTCACCCATGCGATTATGTCATACTGTCCTCCTCTGTTGATGAAGACAAACTAGGTCGTGCCTTTAGTGTCCACAGCTTTAGTGGTTCAGCCGGTTTTTTTGCCGTACCGATAGTTATGCCAATATTAATGTCATTAACAAATTGGCAAACAGCATTATTGATAGTTGGTATCTGTGGTTTGCTGATAACAGGCATTCTCCTTTTTTTCCAAAAACACCTTCAGGAATCTAATGAGGTTGGTAAGAGATCTGCTGGCCAACTAACTGAAACCAGAGATGCGCTCCTAACCAGAAGAATACTTTCCCATTTTGTTTATTTTATTACGTCTTCTGCGGCGACCAGTGCTTTGAGTGGTCTTACCATAGTTGTCCTGGTATCCCATTACGGTGTGTCCGAAAAACTCGCAGGTTTGATTTTATTAGCATATTTGGTGGCAGCTTCGGTTGGCGTCATTGCAGGAGGTCTAATTGCAGATAAGACGAATAAACATAATATAGTGCTAATAGTGACAATGATGATTGCCACGTTGGTTACGGGAGTGGCCGCTTTAGGAATCATAAGCTTTTGGTCCTGTGTTGCAATGCTTGTTATTGCAGGATTAACCAAAGGCATAGTAGCTCCAGCACGGGATCTAATGGTCAGAAATGATGCGCCTCCAGCGATTTTAGGAGGCGTAGTAGCTTTCGTCACAATTGGATTTACCATTGGTAATGGGACCGCGCCGGCAATTGCTGGCTGGTTTTTAGATCTTGGCTCACCTCTTAACGTGTTCTGGTTTGCTGCCGCCATGTCCTTAGCAGCTATTCTCTGTCTTTTAGTATCAAGAAGACCAAATTGAGGAATTTTTAAAAAATAAATAACTTGAGTTTGTCGATTCGACAAATACTGCAGTATCTAAATACTCTCGATAGGTAGTTGGAGTAGTCGAAGTTGGATACCTATTACACAAATGATATTAGCCTTCCTTGGCGGAGAGCTGTTGTATCAGTTGACCAATTCAAAAAGCCGGACATTGATGAAATTTTTTCTTTGGCCGACAGATTATCTGTGGGTAGGACAATGCCGCTTACAGGAAAATCAATAATTAATTTGTTTTATGAGCCTTCTACTCGGACATCTTCAAGCTTTTATGCAGCAATGACCCGACTTGGGGGCAGTGTTATACCTATCAACGAAGTTAACTACTCCTCAGTTACTAAGGGAGAAACATTAGAGGATACAATTCGTACTTTGGAAAGTTTTACTGATGCGTTAGTCCTAAGACATTATGACGAAAATGCGACAGAACGTGCCGTTTCAGTAGCCTCTGTTCCTATTATTAATGCTGGTAATGGAGCTGGGGAACACCCGACCCAAGCTTTATTGGACCTTTACACAATTTCAAAGGAACGTGATGGATTAAATGGGCTGAATGTAACTCTGATGGGAGATCTTAAGCACGGCAGAACGGTTCATAGCCTTACTAAATTATTGCGAATGTATAATGTTAAAATTAACCTAGTCTCGCCACCGGAGTTGAGCTTGCCAAGATCTTACCTTCATAAAAATGATACGGAACACAGAGAATTGGGCGAGGTGATTGCGGATACTGATATCCTTTATGTAACACGAGTGCAAAAAGAACGCTTTTCTGACGAGTTGGAGATAGATTTTTCCTATTCAGTTACCCGCTCAGACATGGATCTTGCAA
>PBWY01000119.1 GCA_002727395.1 Rhodospirillales bacterium
ATACTACTTTATTTACGGCAAGAGGGTCGGGGAATTGGCCTAACCAACAAGTTAAGGGCGTATGCGCTGCAAGACCAAGGCTTTGATACTGTAGAAGCCAATGAACGGTTAGGATTTGAATCAGACGAACGAATTTTCTTGCCTGCAGCCAGAATTCTGAAACAGTTGGGCTATGAAACGGTCCGCCTGATGACGAATAATCCAGATAAGGTGGAAGGCCTAAAGTCATCTGGAATAGACGTCGTTGAGCGCGTACCGCATGCATTCCCTTCAAATGACCATAACGCATTTTATCTATCGGTTAAAAAGGAAAAAAGTGGTCATTTATTATGATTTTGGGAGCATTTTTTTATACATGGGGAAACTTCCAGAAGCGATTTTATTAATGCTCCTTGAAGCTTATCGCTTTCGGCATCGTAACCATAATGGTTGATTTGCTCTCGGACTAACCATTGTTGCTCTATATGTAAAAATCGGTTGGTTGTTGTAAAAGTACCCTTATGACAAATGTCGGGGCTCAAGTTTAAGTGTCGTCCTTGGATATTGGTACGACCACATACCCGGCGATATTTGTATCTATTATCCTGTAAGTCTTGACAACTTGTAGCTAGCTTTGATGACTTCAAGGATTTTCTGAGACTATCTCGAACTCTATTTACAACACTGGCGGCATTGTTTTTCTGGCCTATTGAGCCATCAGAAAGTACAAACAATGTCTTGGTCCCTCTGCCGGAAAACCCGTGCAACTGAATAAAAAGGGCTTTAGGCCATAATTTTGCAAATAAAACGTGACTGGAGTGGAACATGTTGGGCAGATAATGAGACGGATCAGAAATCGGGTAACTCTCTCTTATGCCGCTACAAACACTAGTTGTTCCATCACAGTGAGATTTCGACATAGCCGCACAGCGATTGTTACCCGAGATAATCGCGGCTCTTCCCCCTAAGGCTTTTAAAAGAAGAACGGATTGGATTCCTGTAAATCTATCTTTTATAGGGTGAGGTGCCTCTAAAACCAAGTTTCTTTCAGGGTTTCTGGCAATAATTATGTATGGCCCCTTTCCGGTGTGAATAGGACTCAAGTACCAAAAGTCCTTTTCATCCTCGGTAATTAATTCAGCAGTATATTGTTCAGACTTTAATTTAAGAAAACTCGGATTAAATGGTCGCTTAAGGATTGTGTTAATTAATTGTTTGAGATCTGAGAAGTCTGATTTTTTATAGGAGATAGTTTCGACAGAATGCTGGGGTAAATACTCAGCGTGTTTTATTTTATTCCTCAAGGACGTGATACCACATCCTGTTACAAGAAAGACAACCACAAGAGAGACGACTATTATAAAATGATTTTTGAAATGGAAAATGGTTGATTTAAACAATATATCAGTTTACTGAGACGAAATTTCCGGGTCCCCCGCAGTCATATAATCCCATAGACGTTCATATATTCTGCCGGTTCCGGTTGCCCTTACCTTGCTTTCTGCTTCTGTAAAACAAACTGACTCGTTTTCCGCCTTAGAGGCCATAACCGCCAATTCGGTACCTGCGGATTCTTCTAAATAAAATGCCATAACAATACTTTCTTCGACCGTGGGTGCCACGCATACAGCACCATTACCTCTCATGACTATGGCTCTGTTATTTCCTAAAGATTTTGCAAAATCAGAAGCCTGTTGGTCCGATCGCAAGAGTAGAGGGTCGTCCCATAGAGGCGGACTTGGATAAAAATAGGAGCCGAAGCCTAGGCGGGCTTTCGGTGTCTTTCTGAAAGTTGAGAGGGTCATGACATTTCGAGGAAACACACGGCAAATGCCGTTCACATCTTTCCTAGCTGCATATATCTTTTGATGACATCTTACTTCTCCAAGAACCCCGTTGGGTAATTCTCCATTTATGAGTACTACAGACCCCTCTTCTCCTGGTTGTATTAAGCCCATCGGCTTAGGTGCGCATACAAGAAATTTTCTATCATCAAGCCGTGCACTGACATGTCCGTATGCGTGAACAAGGTTATGTCGCGCTAACGCCCTTGCTGCTAACCTAACCCTCTTTTGGGTATTTTCTATCGGCTCCTCAAGTGATCCAAAATCGTTTTCCATAAAAATTTTACTTTCTGAATTCAGGAATGTCTGGTTTTGATCCCCAAGCGCAGAACGCTTCAGAAGTAAACGGAAACTGGCGAGGCTTATAACTTGGGTCTTCTATAATTTTTACACCATGGGAATATTCATAGATCATTCCGTCGGGACCCTCGTAATATAAAAACATGGCTCCAGAGGTTACGTGACGACCTGGGCCAAAAACAATATGAACCTGCTTCTCAGATAAGAAATAGTATGACCGCATTATGTCGTCGATACTTTGGACCTGAAAGTTTACGTGTTGGATCCCTGGTGTGTTCGCGGGGAAAAGGGCAATCCGGTGATGAACAGAGTCGAATGACAATAGACCGGCGTCTCCTATCCAATCATTTGCACGCAAGTTGAAATTTGTTGTCCAAAACTTCTCATCCCTCGGAGCGTCACTCGTCTTTAGTCCCACATGGCTAAATTCGGTAATTCCCGCGTCCCTTGTGGGAAAATATCGTCTCGCAGATTTTTGCGGTCTTGTGACGACTTCGAATTTGTTACCTGTAGGGTCGGAGAATTTAAAAAAATTAACTACCCTGCGATCACTGAGCTCTTGATCCGTTCCCCATTTTACGGAGACTCCTGCACTCTTGAGATCTTTAAATCCAGATTCGAGTTTATCCTGGTCGGCTACTTCAAAAGCTACCACGTGTTCGTTGATGCCGCCTTCCACATAGCAGATGTCATGATCACGTTCATCGCCACGAACATAAATTCGGTTATCTTCTCGACGGACCTCCTGAAGCCCTATTGTTTCGGTAGCAAATGAAACAGCTTCTTGAAGGTCAGCAGCGCCTATACGGATATATGCGAGGTCAATTATTTCAATCATACATCTATGATAGGTTACAAACGTCGCTATGCAAGTGTTACATTAATTGAATTATAGTTTTCAAAATTGAACTCAACTTATAAAAAGTAAGGTGTTTCTGTTGGTAATACAAATTACACTATCTTGATTCTTCAATATTCAGGGTTGGTTTTATTATAATCAGGGACTGGAAAAATTCTTCAGCCCGTTGGTCACAAATTAATGAATGTATTTTTATACCACATAGTTTTTGTGATTGTGCTGATATTAGTCTCAGCATTTTTTACTCGTTTAATGCTGAAGGTTGGCATATTGGCGCAGCCAAACCATAGGTCCTCTCATGATAAGCCGACACCGAGCGGCGGTGGGGTTGGTTTTGTTGTGGTTATTATCGTATCTATCATTCTGTTTCTTTTCATTATCGATGGTGGGTTCCATGATACCCAAATCTTCTGGCTGCTAGGCGGGTCATTGATTGTTGCAATTGCTGGATTTGCTGATGACCTTGGCAGATTGCCGACTTTTAAAATAAAACTTCTGTTACAGTTATGTGCAGTTCTGATGTTGTTTTTTGGGGATTTGGTTGTCAATCACATTACAATACCTGTTGTCGGAACTATCAGTCTAGGATGGTGGGGGTATGTGATTACATTAATTTGGGTTATTGGCCTGACTAATGTGTTTAATTTTATGGATGGTCTGGATGGAATAGCTGCGGGCACTGCTATTATCACGGCCTTCTTTTTTGCGGTTATAGCATTATTTGAAAACAATTTTCTGGTTTTTGTCTTTAGCTATATCATCATGGCTTCCTTGTTTGGTTTTCTGCCCTTTAATTTTCCGAAAGCCCAACTATTTATGGGCGATGTTGGCAGTCAGTTTCTCGGTTTCCTGTTTGCGGCACTTTCGGTATTTACCATTGCCGCAATAGATGTCCAGCTTCCAGTTTGGCTAATGCCAACACTATTTCTCCACTTTATCTTTGATGCAGCTTTTACCGTAATCAGACGATTACTTTCTAAACAAAATATTACTGAGGCTCACCGAGCTCATTTGTATCAACTACTTAATCGTTTGGGGTGGTCTCATTCTTCGGTCAGTATTCTGTATGCATTGTTAGGGGTTTTACAAGGGTTAACAGTGATCTTCATGCAAGATGCATCGTCCATGATGAAAACGATATTGCTATTGGTATTTATAAGCTTTTACACGATTTGTGCGATTCTAATATTTAGGGCTGCGAGAGTTAAAAATTTAATTTAGGTGTAAAAGTGCTATCGACCTTTTTGTCTTTAGCGCTATATAGTGGCTAATTAAACCAATACTGCAGGGGTTAGATATGTCTGGAGATTTTGAAAATCATTGTTGGCGTGATTTCATCGATGAGGAAACGCTGGAAATTTATAGTCATTACAATCGGGAGGTATTTGTCGGAAAAAATCCCGCAGTTCTTATGGTTGATGTCTATAAGGCTAGCTATGAGGGCGGTCAGCAAAGGGTGTTGGACGTCATTAAGGAGCATCCTAGCTCTTGCGGAGAGCGCGCGTGGGCAATGGTTGAACCGGCGAAACAGTTACTTGGCGCGGCGCGGGCAGCAGGGATACCTGTTACGTATTGTACGGGTGATACCCGAAGCCTCTCGGGGCAGGGACGTGCTACCAATAGACAAGTTTTAAAGGAACACGAAGGTTCATATAAGATCTTGGAGGAATTAGCTCCGGAAGACGGCGAACTGGTTGTTTACAAGCAAAGGGCAAGCGCGTTTTATGGCACTCCCTTGTTGTCTCATTTGACGCAAATGGGAATTCAAAGTTTGATTATGGGAGGAGGTACTACGAGCGGTTGCCTTCGTGCGGCAGTTCAGGATGCGAAGGCAAATGGATTTCATGTGACGCTCGTGGAGGAATGTTGTTATGATCGCACGCCAATAAATCACATGGTTAATTTATTTGATATGCATCATAAATATGCGGATGTTATGCATCTGGATGAGGTTTTGGATCATATAAATAATATTGGAGCAATAAGGAAGGCCAGCTAGGACTTGAGAAGATAGTTAGCTGTTCTTCGGGCGGAAAAAAATAGGAAGATTAAGCCCTTTCTTTCGGGGCAAGGCTTTCGGCCCAATCATCTGGTATTACCCCTGCCTCATGGCCCCTACTTAGATAATATCGCCAAAGTTTTACGGAGTGGTTAGTTCTTTTAAAATTTGCCGCAAATTCGTCCGATTCCTTTTTTGTTAGTGGAGTGGGGGTTCCTAGGCGGGAAGCGTCATATAAAGCTTTTGCATTTTCATCAAAGTGGACGGCATCAACCATCAGTGCTGGTATGCTTTCGGAACCAATAACTGCTCCGTGCGCTCGTAATAGCACCGCATTGTTGTCTCCCATTGTCTTAACCATGGCTTGTCCTCTCTCTTGGGTATCTAT
>PBWY01000120.1 GCA_002727395.1 Rhodospirillales bacterium
GGATCGAACCGCCGACATCCACGGTGTAAACGTGGCGCTCTCCCAGCTGAGCTAACCGCCCCCATTTAATTCATATTTTTCTTTATCACATGGTTACACGACGAAAAAAAGCTTTTAATAAAAAAAATAAACCGGCCGCCCAAAGGCGACCGGTTTTTTGCGTTTGTAACCTTAAAATCTAGTTTACAGCTTCCTTGAGACCTTTACCTGCCCTAAATTTAGGCTGGTTTGAAGCAGGAATTTGAATTTTTTCTCCAGTACGAGGATTTCTACCTTCTGATGCACGACGACGCGTTACAACAAAAGTACCGAAACCCACAAGACGAACCTCATTACCTCCCTTAAGCGAAGACGTAATTGATTCAAAAACTGCATCACAGGCCTTAGCAGCATCAGCTTTCGAAAGACCTGCACTCGAAGCAACATTGGCAACTAAATCGTTCTTATTCACTATAGTTCCCCTTTAAAATTTAAATGCAAGGATTTGGTCTAGAGAAAGACCAATATGCAGACGCCAATTTATCAGTCCAGCCTGCATTGCTTTAGTCTAGGCTCTATTTTTCTACACCGTCAATCGCAGAAATCAAAGAAATCATGCAGAAAACCGCTGTTTCTGGCGTTTTTTGCGAATCGCTATACAAAACATATCCGTTTTGAACAGCATTTTAATGAGTAACCACTCCTCCTACATCCTTCTCGGGATGATCGGAAACAGAAATAGGGTCAACATCCGGCCACTCTATTGGTACTAACTTTTCAGTAAGTGCACGATCCAAAACCTCATCAACAGTAGTAACCGGTATAATTTCGAGGCCCCGCTTAACATTCTCGGGGATATCCGCCAAATCTTTTTCATTGTCTTTTGGAATCAAAACTGTCTTGATACCACCCCTTAAAGCAGCAAGTAATTTTTCTTTTAGGCCGCCGATCGGCAATACTCTGCCCCGCAATGTTATTTCGCCGGTCATCGCTATGTTTTTATGGACATTAACACCGGTTAAGGCCGATACCATAGAAGTACACATGGCAACTCCCGCTGATGGACCGTCTTTGGGCGTAGCTCCTTCTGGAACGTGAACATGAATATCATTTTTTTCGAATATTTTTGGAGAAATACCAAATTCAACGGATCTGGAACGAATATAGGAACGCGCTGCCTGGACAGACTCTTTCATTACATCACCGAGAGTACCGGTATGGGAAACGTTACCCTTACCCGGCATTACAACGGCTTCAACTGATAGCAACTCGCCACCAACCTCTGTCCATGCTAAACCTGTAGTAACGCCAACAAGATCATTCTCTTCCATCATTCCATAACTATATCGTTTCACCCCAGAATATTTACCGAGATTTCTCCTCGTCAGGCGAATACTCTTTACTTTCTCAGTAATTAAATGTCTGACAGATTTACGTGCTAAATTAGCGATTTCACGTTCAAGATTTCTAACGCCAGCTTCACGGGTGTAATATCGGATGAGATCCCTAAGAGCATCCTCAGAGACAGACCATTCCTCTTTCTTTAAACCATGTGCCTTTAACTGCTTGGGAATTAGGTGCTGTTTTGCAATTTCAATCTTTTCATCTTCGGTGTAACCGGAGATTCGGATCACTTCCATCCGATCAAGCAATGGAGCAGGAATTCTAAGGGTATTAGCCGTTGTAACAAATAAAACATCTGAGAGGTCATAATCTACTTCTAAGTAATGATCGTTAAAAGTATTGTTTTGTTCGGGGTCAAGTACCTCAAGTAGCGCCGAAGACGGGTCACCACGCCAATCTGAGCCCAACTTATCAACTTCGTCTAGAAGGAAAAGTGGATTAGATTTTTTAGCTTTTTTCATTCCCTGAATGATTTTTCCTGGCATAGACCCGATATATGTTCTGCGATGCCCCCTAATCTCTGCCTCGTCACGAACACCACCCAATGAAATCCTGACAAAGTTACGACCAGTAGCAGATGCGATGGACTTACCAAGAGAAGTTTTACCAACGCCTGGGGGGCCGACTAGACAAAGTATTGGGCCTTTAACTTTACCCACACGTTGTTGAACCGCCAAGTATTCAAGTATTCGTTCTTTTACCTTTTCAAGTCCACAATGATCCTTATTCAGAATGGTTTCTGCATAATTTAGGTCTTTTTTTACCCGACTGCGTTTTTTCCAAGGAATCTCCAGAATCCAATCCAAATAATTACGAACAACAGTGGCCTCAGCAGACATAGGGCTCATGGACCGAAACTTTTTAAGTTCCGCATTCGCCTTCTCCTCCGCCTCTTTCGACAATTTTGTATTTTTTATCTTTTCTTCAATTTCCCCCGCTTCATCTCGACCATCCTCTCCCTCACCGAGCTCTTTTTGAATTGCCTTCATTTGTTCATTCAAATAATACTCCCGTTGAGTTTTCTCCATCTGTCTTTTGACACGGTTTCTTATGCGTTTTTCAACCTGCAAAACACCGATTTCTGCTTCCATGAGTGCGTAAGCTTTTTCTAATCGTTCTGCTACCGTTGATAATTCGAGAAGTTCCTGCTTTTCCGTAATTTTAAGTGCTAAATGTGATGCAACCGTGTCGGCAAGCTTACTAGGCTCTTCAATTTGATTTAAAGAAACCAAAACCTCAGGAGGAATCTTTTTATTCAGTTTTATGTATTGTTCAAATTGCGAAATCACCGAACGAGCTAATGCATCATGTTCTTTCGAATCATCTTCATCCGATATCAACTCTGCACTGGCCTCAAAAAATTGCTCGTTGTCTTTAAAATTAGAAATTTTTGCTCTCTGAGCGCCTTCTACTAAAACTTTAACAGTACCGTCTGGAAGCTTAAGCAACTGCAGGACAGTCCCTATAGTTCCAACCTGATAAATATCCTCTGGCTTAGGGTCATCGTCCCCTGCATTCTTTTGAGTAACCAAAAGAATTTTTTTATCATCATTCATTACACCTTCGAGAGCCTGAACCGATTTCTCTCGACCTACGAATAACGGCACAATCATATGCGGAAATACAACTATATCTCGCAAAGGCAATACAGGAAAAACAGAACTCTCAACCAAATCTGACATGTTACCTCTTATAATACGAATTAGCTAATATTATTGTTTAATATGATCAAATAGTATTGTGGAAATGGTGATTAAAAGGCCGAAAGTCAAGCACTCTAAATCACGCACTTGATTCTATATCTTCATGACGATCGGAATAGATGTAGAGCGGTTTGGCACGCCCTTCCACAACTTCACCACTGACAGCAACCTCTTCTATTCCCTCAAAACCCGGAAGTTCAAACATAGTATCTAACAGGATTGATTCAAGAATAGATCTTAAACCCCGCGCACCGGTTTTTCGCTCTACGGCTCTTTTCGCTATTGCACGCAAAGCGTCATCTGCAAAGGTCAGGGCAACATCTTCCATTTCAAATAGGGCTGAATACTGTTTAACCAGAGCATTCTTTGGTTTAACCAGTATTTCAACCAAAGCATGTTCGTCCAACTCTTCTAGAGTAGCTATAACTGGCAATCGACCAACAAACTCGGGAATAAGCCCAAATTTTAACAGATCCTCTGGTTCAAGACCCCTGAGAATTTCTCCGGTTTTCCGTTCATCAGGGCCCTTAACATCAGCACCAATACCAATTGAACTTCCTTGACCTCGAGCAGTAATTATTTTTTCAAGGCCAGAGAAGGCTCCTCCACAAATGAAAAGGATATTTGTGGTATCAACTTGCAAAAACTCCTGCTGTGGATGTTTACGTCCACCTTGTGGCGGGACACTTGCAATTGTACCCTCCATAATTTTTAGGAGAGCCTGTTGGACACCCTCACCAGATACATCGCGAGTAATCGAAGGATTATCTGATTTTCGAGAAATTTTATCGACCTCATCGATATACACAATCCCTCTTTGAGCACGCTCAACATTATAATCTGACGCTTGGAGTAATTTTAATATAATGTTTTCGACGTCTTCTCCAACGTAACCTGCCTCAGTAAGTGTCGTAGCATCAGCCATTGTAAATGGAACATCAAGAATTCGTGCTAAAGTTTGCGCAAGAAGTGTTTTACCGCAACCAGTCGGACCAATTAAAACTATATTAGACTTCGCAAGCTCAACATCTGGGCTCTTGCTACTGTGAGAGAGCCTTTTGTAATGATTATGAACTGCCACAGAGAGGACCCTTTTGGCATGCTCTTGTCCTATCACATAATCATCTAAAATCGAGCAAATATCTCCAGGCGTTGGTACACCCTCTTTTGATCTAACAAGCGTGGTTTTTTGCTCTTCACGGATGATATCCATACAAAGCTCAACACATTCATCACAAATGAAAACTGTTGGCCCAGCTATAAGCTTACGCACCTCGTGCTGACTTTTTCCACAAAACGAACAATAAAGAACGTTTTTAGAATCTTCTTTCCCGGACTTCGACATTACCACTCCATAAAAAGTGACCTAATACATATGTTAACCGAGCATCGCGAACCCGTCCATCATCAAAACTATTAAGTTTTACGGTGGTTCGAACTAAATCTGCAACTTACGCGCCGCATGATTCCCTATTGTATCGCCCTTACTTGATTTTCTTCATCTACTGAAATTGATTGTCTAGGCCTATCTTTTATTCTTTGGGCGAATCAACATTTTTTCTTTTGTCAACAACCTCATCGATAAGACCGAATTCTTTGGCTTCATCAGGTGAAAGAAAACTATCCCTATCCATTCTTTTTTCAATTACATCTATTTTTTGTCCCGTATGCGACACGTAGATCTGATTCAAACGCTCCCTCAAATTCAGAATTTCGCGAGCCTGTATATCAATATCTGCTGCCTGCCCCTGGAAACCACCCGATGGCTGATGGATCATTATCCTGGAATGAGGTAAACCATACCTTTTTCCTTTTGTTCCAGCTGCAAGAAGTAGAGATCCCATTGAAGCCGCCTGTCCAAAACACACCGTTGAGATATCTGGGCGTATGTAATTCATGGTATCATAAATCGCTAACCCAGCAGTGACAATTCCACCTGGAGAATTAATATAAAAAGAGATGTCTTTCGACGGATTTTCCGATTCTAAATATAATAGTTGTGCACAAATTAAGCTGGAAACCATGTCATCAACTGGTCCAGTGAGAAAAATAATTCTCTCTTTTAAAAGGCGAGAGTAAATATCATAAGCTCTTTCACCCCGGTTACTTTGTTCTACAACCATTGGGACTAGTGCATTCATTTTAGGATCATCCATTTTTAACTCTTCTATCATTCTCACTTTTTGTTCGCCGCCTTAGATCGAGGGCTCCTTGAAGTCTTGGCTTTCGATTTTTTCTTGGACGATTTTTTTGCCTTACCGTCATTTTTATTTGACTCATCTGATTCTTTAGTGAGTTCTTCTATGGTTGTTTCAATATCCGTAACTTTAGATAGCTCAACTATAAAATCTACAACCTTATCTTCGAAAATTGGTCCCTGCAGTTGCTGCATTGCTTCGGGATTATTCTGATAATATTCAAATACCCTTGCTTCATGACCCGGCAAACGAGAAGCTTCAGCCTGCATTGCCTTATTTAAATCATCTTGGGTTACCGTAACATTATTTTTTTGACCTACTTCAGAAATCAACAAACCAAGCCTTACCCTGCGAGCGGCAATTTCTTTGTATTGATCTTTCAGCTCCTCTTCACTTTTCCCTTTGTCATCTTCATCAAGCGTATCTCTTTCCTTTGCATCACTTATTTGCTTCCAGATTGCTTCAAACTCTCTAGAAAGAATTGAGTCAGGTACCTCAAAATTGTGAGCATCTGAAAGTTTATCTAATAAACTACGCTTGAGGTGAGCCCGAGTTAACTGATTATATTCTTTTCTCAATTCTTCTTTGACCGCATCTTTTAAGGCTTCAATACTGTCTAGTCCATTAGCCTTAGCCAATTCATCGTCTATCAATACAGGTTTTGCTTCCCTGACCTCCTTCAAAGAAACATCAAACAAGAGCTCTTTACCTTTTAACTGGTCGTTGGGATGATCCTCTGGCATTGAGACTTTAATCTCTTTTTTTGCGCCTGCTTTCATACCTGCAATTTGATCTTCAAACCCAGGTAGAAATCCTCCACCACCTAACTCAAGTTCAAAATCCGTCATAGATCCACCAGCAAACTCCTCACCATCCACTGTCCCAGTAAAATCAATGACAACTTGATCGCCTTCTTTTGAGGAACGCTTTCCGCTAATTGCTTCGAAGTTTTTTCGGTTTTCGGCCAAACGTTGGAGTGACTTGTCAACCTCGTCATCAGAAAATTTTACGATCTTACGCTCAAGTTCTAGGGTAGAAAAATCAATTAGTTCAATTTCAGGTAAC
>PBWY01000058.1 GCA_002727395.1 Rhodospirillales bacterium
AATGTTGTCTTACCATGATCAACATGGCCGATAGTTCCAACGTTACAGTGCGGCTTTGTACGCTCAAATTTTTCTTTAGACATAGTCTTTCCTCAACAATTTATTCCGATCGTTTATCTTTTAGTATCTATGACGCGTATTTCTCACGAACCTCCTCGGCTACAGCTGATGGCACTTGCTGGTAGTGCTCGAATTCCATTGTAAATTGAGCTCTACCTTGGCTTAAAGACCGAAGAGTATTAACATAACCAAACATATTTGCTAGTGGGACTGAAGCCTTTATAACTTGAGCATTAGCACGCTGCTCCATTCCTGCGACTTGTCCTCGGCGTGAATTAAGATCACCTATTACGTCACCCATATAGTCCTCAGGAGTAACAACCTCGACTTTCATCATTGGCTCTAATAAAACAGGCTTACCTTTTGGTGCCACTTCCCTATAAGCGGCTCGGCCAGCTATTTCAAATGCCATTGAGCTAGAATCTACATCGTGAGAAGCACCATCCACCAAAGTGACTTTAAAATCAATCATAGGAAAACCAGCAACTACTCCTGTTTGCCGCATAGCTTCAATACCTTTTTCAACAGAAGGTATAAACTCTCGAGGGACAGAACCTCCAACAACTTTACTCTCAAATTGAAAACCTGAACCGGGCTCCAAAGGTTCTGCTATAATTTTAACTCTGGCAAATTGCCCCGAACCTCCAGTTTGTTTTTTATGCGTATAGTCAACTTCTGCTGTTTGTTTAATAGTTTCCCTATAAGCAACCTGTGGCTGCCCTACATTTGCACCAACCTTAAACTCCCTTTGAAGCCGATCTACTATGATTTCAAGATGTAATTCCCCCATCCCACTTATAACTGTTTGGCCACTCTCTTGGTCAGTAGCAACACGAAAGGAAGGATCTTCTTGTGCCAAACGGGCAAGTGCCAATCCAAGTTTATCTTGGTCAGCTTTAGTCTTAGCCTCAACTGCAACCTCGATAACTGGGTCAGGAAACTCCATACGCTCTAATATAACCGGACTTGAGGAAACGCATAAAGTTTCACCTGTCGTAGTATCCTTTAATCCAGCTATTGCAACTATATCTCCAGCACGAGCCTCATCTATATCTTCTCGAGAATTTGAATGCATTAATAGCATACGGCCAACTCGTTGTTTTTGATCTTTTACACTATTTAAGACTTGTGTACCAGCCTGTAATACACCTGAATAAATACGTACAAACGTAAGCGAACCAACAAATGGATCCGTTGCAACCTTAAAAGCAAGAGCAGAAAAAGGTTCATCATCATTACTGTTACGAACAACAGTATTATCATCTTTTCCTGGAATCACACCATTTATAGGCGGAACTTCTGTCGGTGAGGGTAAATAGTCTACTACAGCATCTAAAAGTGGCTGAACGCCTTTATTTTTAAAAGCAGATCCATTGAGAACTGGCACTATATCTCCACCAATAGTACCCTTGCGTATACAATCTTTAAGAGTAGCTGGCCCTATGTCAAGACCTTCTAAAAAGGCCTCCATAGCTTCATCATCGTACTCAACAGCAGCCTCAATGAGTTTAGAACGCCATTCTTCCGCCTGCTCGGTGTAATCAGCAGGTATATCAACAATCTCAAATTCTGCACCAAGGGTTTCCGCTTTCCATACGATGGCCTTTTTCTCTATTAAATCAATTATACCATCATAATTTGACTCAGAGCCTAGCGGTAAGTTTACAACTACTGGCGTTGCACCAAGCCTGTCTACGATCATCTCCACGCATCTAAAAAAGTCGGCACCCACCCTGTCCATCTTATTAACAAAACATATCCTAGGGACTTCATACTTATCCGCTTGACGCCAAACTGTCTCTGATTGAGGCTCAACTCCTGCAACGCTGTCAAAAACAGCTACAGCACCGTCAAGCACACGAAGGCTACGCTCTACCTCAATAGTAAAGTCTACGTGTCCAGGTGTATCGATTATGTTAATACGATGGTCATTCCAAAAACAGGTTGTTGCTGCCGAGGTTATCGTTATTCCTCGCTCCTGCTCTTGCTCCATCCAGTCCATAGTCGCACTTCCCTCGTGAACTTCGCCAATTTTATAAGATTTACCTGTGTAATATAGGACCCTCTCAGTAGTTGTCGTTTTGCCAGCATCTATGTGGGCCATAATGCCAATGTTTCTATAACTTTCTAATGGAGTTGTACGTGCCATGATAATAATCCCAGAATTGCTCTACCAACGGTAGTGCGAAAAGGCTTTATTTGCCTCTGCCATCTTATGAGTGTCTTCTCTTTTTTTAACAGCCACCCCGCGGCTATTCACGGCGTCTAATAGTTCACCAGATAATCTCTCTACCATTGTATTTTCACCGCGAGCTCTAGCAGCTCCTATAAGCCAGCGAATAGCGAGGGCTTGCCTACGATCAGACCTAACCTCCACGGGAACTTGATAAGTAGCCCCACCTACTCTTCGCGAACGGACCTCAACGGCTGGCTTAACATTCTCCAAAGCCTCATGGAATAATGCTAGAGGTTCCTGTCCTGTTTTAGACTTAATATTTTCAAAAGCTCCATAGACTATGGATTCTGCAGAAGATTTTTTACCGTCCTGCATGAGACAGTTCATAAATTTAGCAACTACGAGGTCTCCAAACTGAGGGTCTGGGTTCACAGTTCTCTTTTCTGCTGCACGACGACGAGACAAAATACAATCCTCCAGTTACTTTGGTCGTTTAGCGCCATATTTTGATCGGCGCTGTCTTCGGCTTTCGATGCCTTGAGTGTCTAATGTTCCTCGAATAATATGGTATCGAACACCTGGTAAATCCTTAACACGGCCACCCCGTATCATAACAACAGAATGTTCCTGAAGGTTATGGCCTTCTCCGGGAATATAGCTTGTGACCTCAAAACTATTAGTCAAACGAACTCTTGCTACTTTTCTTAAAGCAGAATTAGGTTTCTTTGGTGTTCTAGTATATACACGTGTGCAAACCCCTCGTTTCTGAGGGCATCCTTGTAGTGCAGGCACTTTGTTACGCTGCAAGGGTGCTTTACGTGGCTTACGTATTAACTGGTTTATAGTAGGCATCTGTTTACCACTTTATTCCTTAAACATTTAGAAACAGGGAGCATAACATCAGTTATACGCCCATAGAAAAATAGAGAAGTAAACTAGGTTCACTTCCCTTGGGTCATTTCGCCGACCCCAAGCATAATAAGTCCTGTTCTTCTAGAGCTTGAATCTATACTCTTATTCAGGCGCGCATACTAGTTAGACCTTTAGCCCCCGTCAAGCAACAATAGTAATTGAATAAAATATATTTGCCTAATAAATCCAATAGATTCCTACTTTTGACGAAAACACTTACTCACAAACAGTTATCACTCTATTTGGGGGATAAACTATCATCTAAATTTTCTTCCGCTATAGATATTTCTCCAACTTCTGGAGCTAACTCTTTAGCTGTTTCAGCTCCCTCTTGCTTTGCTTTTATTAGTTCATTTTCAACTTCTCGCTGAATCTGACTCATCATCTGTCCTGTTCCTGCAGGAATTAATCTGCCAACAATAACATTTTCTTTTAAACCAACTAAACGATCTGCTTTACCAGCTACAGCGGCCTCTGTAAGAACCCGTGTCGTCTCTTGAAAAGATGCAGCAGATACAAATGATCTAGTTTGCAGCGAAGCTTTCGTAATACCTTGTAATACAGGGATAGATCGGGCCAAGACTAGACCTTCATCAGACGCCCGCTCATTTACCTCTCGGAACTCAACCCTATCGACTTGCTCGCCTATCAAGAAAGTTGTCTCGCCTGGATCTATAATTTCAACTTTCTGCATCATCTGACGACAAATTACCTCAATATGTTTATCATTGATCTTAACACCTTGCAGCCGGTAAACATCTTGGATTTCGTTTACTATATATACTGCAAGTGCCTCTACTCCCATTACTCTGAGAATATCATGTGGTGCAGGATTTCCATCCATTAACGGATCACCACGCATGACATAATCTCCCTCATGAACACTTATATGTTTGCCTTTAGGAATAAAATATTCCATTGGCTCAAGTTCTTCATTTTCTGGTACAACTATGATCCTACGTTTTGACTTATAATCCTTACCAAATTCTACATGCCCATTAATGTCTGATATAATTGCATGATCCTTTGGTTTTCGGGCTTCAAAAAGTTCCGCAACCCTTGGCAGACCACCCGTTATATCACGAGTTTTACTTGATTCTTTAGGTATTCGGGCAAGGATATCACCTGCGTGCACTACATCTCCATGATTTACAGAAAGAATGGCATCTACAGAGAGAAAGTATTGAGCTTCTCTTCCATTTGCTAGTTGCATCACATCACCTTGTTTATCTACTAACACCACCCTTGGCTTGAGGTCAGATCCTCTTGCTTGTTGTCGCCAGTCAACGACGACACGGTTCGAAACACCGGTCTGCTCATCAACTATCTCTCTAAATGAAAGGCCCTCAACCATGTCAACAAAATTAACAGTGCCGGGGCATTCAGAAACTATCGGTAAAGTAAATGGATCCCATGTTGCAAGGGTTTCTCCTTTTTCCACCTGATCACTATCATTGATGAATAATTTTGCTCCATATGGAATTCTATGACGAGCTCTCTCTCCACCACGTTCATTTCGCAAAACAATTTCTGTATTTCGGCTCATCACAATATTAGTTCCTGAGCTGTCTTCAACAACACTTTGATTTTCAAGAGAAACTTTGGCATCTACTGAAGCTTCAACACTTGACTGCTCTGCTCCCCGCTGTGCTGCTCCACCTATATGAAATGTCCTCATCGTAAGTTGAGTGCCAGGCTCACCAATTGACTGGGCGGCAATTACCCCAACAGCTTCACCTTGATTCACTATTGTTCCTCTTGCTAGATCCCTGCCATAACACAGAACACACACACCATCTTTAGCTTGACAAGTCAAAACTGATCTAATCTTTACTGAGTCAACACCAGCGTTATCAATCTTTTCAATGTCGGCTTCTTCTATCATTGAATTTTTTTCGACTATCACATCACCACTTACGCTATCAATAATGGGCTCATGGGCAAATCTTCCCAGTATACGTTCTCCAAGATTCTCAATGATCTCACCGCCCTCAATTACAGCTTTAACTGTAATACCTTCTTCAGTTGAACAGTCATATTCATTAACGATGCAGTCTTGAGCCACATCTACTAGTCTTCGTGTTAAATAACCGGAGTTTGCTGTTTTCAGAGCGGTATCAGCTAATCCTTTTCTCGCTCCATGAGTAGAATTAAAGTATTGCAAAACAGTTAACCCTTCTTTAAAATTTGAAGTAATAGGAGTTTCAATGATCTCACCAGATGGTTTGGCCATTAACCCACGCATTCCGGCTAATTGTTTCATTTGTGCTTCTGAACCTCGTGCCCCAGAATGTGCCATCATATAAATAGAGTTAAAAGCTCCACCACTTCTATTATCTGCTTCTTCAGTCTGCATACCATCCATCATAGCCCTTGCTATACGATCTGTACATTGGGACCAAGCATCTATAACTTTATTATATTTTTCTCCTTGAGTTATTAACCCATCTGCATATTGTTGCTCGTATTGTTTAACTAAATCAGTAGTAGTTGAAACCATTTCATACTTCTCAGGTGGAATAATCATATCATCCTTACCAAATGATATTCCTGCCCTAGTCGCATTCTTAAAGCCCATATTCATGACTCGATCAGCAAAGATTACTGTTTCTTTTTGACCACAATTCCGATAAACCGCATCAAAAACCATAGTCAATTCACGCTTGGTCAATAACTTGTTAATCATATCAAAAGATAAAGCTGGATGTTGAGGTAAAACCTGGCTTAAAAGCATTCGCCCTGGTGTTGTTTCAGCACGCTGTGAAACATTCTCACCGTTTTCATCTAATCGGTCTATCCTGCAGATAATTTTTGCGTGAAGAGAAACTACACCGTCATCTAGTGCTTTCTCAAGTTCGCCAAAGTCAGCAAATGCCATACCTTCTCCAGGTTCACCTTCACGTGTATAAGTCAAATAATATATGCCTAATACAATATCTTGGCTGGGTACGATTATTGGCTTACCATTTGCTGGACTCAAAATATTATTGGTAGACATCATTAAAACACGTGCCTCTAGCTGTGCCTCCGGAGATAAAGGTACATGTACGGCCATTTGGTCACCATCAAAGTCGGCATTAAAAGCTGCACAGACTAATGGGTGTAATTGAATAGCCTTACCCTCGACTAAGGTAGGCTCAAACCCTTGAATACCAAGCCTATGCAGGGTAGGTGCTCTATTTAATAATACAGGGTGTTCCCTAATCACTTCTTCAAGAATATCCCAAACTTCAGGTCGCTCTTTCTCAACCATTCTTTTGGCAGCTTTAAGAGTAGTTGCCATTCCATACATTTCTAGTTTTGAATATATAAAAGGCTTAAATAACTCTAATGCCATTTTTTTAGGTAATCCGCATTGATGTAAAAGCAAATCGGGGCCAACAACAATCACCGATCTTCCAGAATAATCAACACGTTTTCCTAAAAGATTCTGCCGGAAGCGGCCTTGCTTACCCTTAAGCATATCAGACAAAGACTTCAATGGTCTTTTGTTTGCACCGGTAATAACTCGCCCCCTTCTACCATTATCAAAAAGAGCGTCCACAGATTCTTGCAGCATTCGCTTTTCATTTCTAACAATAATATCAGGTGCACGTAATTCTATTAGACGTTTAAGACGATTATTTCTATTAATTACTCTACGGTAGAGATCATTAAGATCAGAAGTTGCAAATCGACCTCCATCTAAGGGAACAAGTGGCCTTAATTCTGGTGGAATTACAGGAACTACTTCAAGAATCATCCACTCAGGTAGGTTTCCTGAAGACAGAATTGATTCAATGAGCTTCAATCGCTTAACAAGTTTTTTTCTTTTTGCTTCAGAATTAGTATCTACAAGTTCTTCCCTTAAAGAAACTTTGTCTTCTTCAAGGTTCAAACGAGAGAGCATTGATTTTAGCGCTTCAGCACCAATTTGTGCTGTAAAGCTATCTTGACCATATTCATCTTGTGCTATTCTATATTGCTCTTCATTAAGTAACTGTTTGTCTTTCAAGGGCGTAAGACCAGGCTCTGTAACAACATAATTTTCAAAATAAAGAACACGCTCCATATCCTTTAGTGTCATATCCAATAACAACCCGACCCGAGAAGGAACAGACTTCATGAACCAAATATGAGCAACGGGGGAGGCGAGCTCAATATGACCCATTCTTTCTCGACGTACCTTAGATTGAATAACCTCAACGCCACATTTTTCACATACAACACCGCGAAACTTCATTCTTTTGTATTTACCACAAAGACACTCATAGTCCTTTATTGGGCCGAAAATCCTTGAACAAAACAGGCCATCACGCTCAGGTTTAAAAGTCCTATAGTTTATTGTCTCAGGCTTTTTGATTTCACCATAAGACCAAGAACGGATTTTATCAGGTGATGCAATTGAGATTCGAATTTGATCGAATCTTTGAGTGTTAGCAGCTGGACCAAAGAGATTCATCAATTCACTCATTTAGACTTCTCCAAAATATTTTTTAGCTGTTTTAGCTACACTCTGAGAACATCTCAAAGTTACGCGACTAAGTTTTAAAAGTTCTAAGTATCAATCTTAAGATCAACGTCGATGCCCAAGGCCTGTATTTCCTTGACTAAAACATTGAAAGATTCAGGTATCCCGGCTTCAAAATTTTGGTCGCCACGAACTACAGACTCATAAACTTTAGTTCGCCCAGATACATCATCAGATTTTACAGTTAACATTTCCTGTAAGGTATAGGCTGCTCCATATGCTTGTAGAGCCCAGACCTCCATCTCACCAAATCGCTGCCCTCCAAATTGAGCCTTACCTCCTAGAGGCTGCTGGGTAACTAAGCTATAAGGACCAATAGAACGAGCATGGATTTTATCGTCAACAAGATGGTGAAGCTTTAGCATATAAATATAGCCCACAGTAATCTTTCTATCAAAAGGTTCTCCAGTTTGACCATTTATTAATGTTACCTGGCCTGAACCATCAAGGCCTGCATGTTTCAACATTTCCACTATATCGGATTCTTGAGCTCCATCAAAAACAGGGGTTGCCATTGGAACACCCCCTCTAAGACTGTCAGCAAAGTCAATTAAATCATCTTGAGACATTGATGAAACAGGACTTTTTGTCGCCCGACCTGAATCATTATAAACCTCTCCTAAGAAGTTCCTCATTAGCTCAACAGACTCACCACCACGCACTGCATCACTCATATCTCCGATCTGCCGGCCGAGCCCATGACTAGCCCAACCCAAGTGAGTTTCTAGAATTTGGCCTACATTCATACGAGAAGGCACGCCTAATGGATTCAGAACTACATCTAATGTAGTTCCGTCCTCTAGATGAGGCATATCTTCAATAGGAACAATACGTGAGATAACTCCCTTATTTCCATGACGACCAGCCATTTTATCACCAGGCTGCAGTTTACGCTTAACTGCGACAAAAACCTTAACCATTTTTAAAACTCCTGGCAGTAACTCATCTCCACGTTGCAGCTTCTCAACTTTGCTTTCAAAGCGTGCTTGGATTCGAGCAGAATTCTCATCATACTCTTTTTTTAATTTTTCCACCTGGGTAATAACATCACTGTTTTTCATTACTAACTGCCACAACTGTCCCTTAGTGAGACCGTCGAGATTTTCCTGAGTAATTTTTACATTACTTGGGAAATTATTAGGCCCGTCAACTGCAACCTTACCCAAAAGTAATGATTCTAGACGAGCATATATATTCCTCTCAATAATTGCCTGCTCATCATTTCGATCTTTAGCTAAACGATCTATTTCATCAGTTTCAATTGTAAGAGCACGTTCATCTTTCTCCACACCACGTCTATTGAATACACGAACTTCAACCACGGTTCCGGCTACACCTGGAGGAAGGCGTAGACTTGTGTCTCTTACATCAGATGCTTTCTCACCGAATATTGCTCTTAAAAGTTTTTCCTCAGGAGTCATTGGACTCTCACCTTTTGGAGTAATTTTTCCAACAAGGATATCTCCAGGCTCCACCTCTGCACCTATATATACAATCCCTGCCTCATCTAAATTTCCAAGTCCCTCCTCACCCACATTCGGGATATCTCTTGTTATTTCTTCTTGTCCAAGTTTAGTGTCCCGAGCCATGACCTCAAATTCTTCAATATGGATAGAGGTGAATACATCATCTTTAACTAAACGTTCAGAAATTAGGATAGAATCTTCAAAGTTATAGCCGTTCCAGGGCATAAATCCGACTAGTATATTCCTGCCTAAAGCTAATTCTCCACGATCTGTACTTGGCCCGTCTGCAATAATGTCTCCGGCAGTCACTTTTTGTCCAACCTTCACCAGAGGCCTTTGATTAACGCACGTATTTTGGTTAGATCGCTGGTACTTTAGAAGATTATATATATCAACCCCCCCTGATGTAGTACCTCCATCTCCATCATCGTCCGATTTAACTACTATTCTAGTACCATCGATCTGTTCTATAACACCTGACCTATTCGCAACTATCGCAACACCAGAATCCCTTGCAACTATCTCTTCCATTCCTGTGCCTACCAAGGGTGCTTCAGCTCTAACCAATGGAACAGCTTGTCTTTGCATGTTTGAGCCCATTAGGGCACGATTAGCATCATCATTTTCTAAAAAAGGAATTAGAGCTGAAGCCACTGAAACAAGTTGTTTTGGTGATACATCCATAAATTCAATTTGCTCAGGAGCCGACATAACAAAGTCTCCATTAAGACGGCAGCTAACTAAACTCTCAGTAAAATTTCCGCCATCGTCGGTAGGAGCATTTGCTTGGGCAATTGTATACTTACCCTCTTCCATAGCCGATAAATAAACTACATTGTTTGTAAGTATTCCTCTTTCAACTTTTCGATAAGGACTTTCTATAAACCCATATTGATTTACTCGTGCATATGTAGCTAAGCTATTAATCAGACCAATATTTGGTCCCTCGGGTGTTTCGATGGGGCAAATTCGACCATAATGGGAGGTATGAACATCTCTTACCTCAAAACCTGCTCTTTCTCTTGTTAGCCCGCCTGGCCCTAGTGCTGACAATCGTCTTTTATGTGTAATCTCAGAAAGTGGGTTTGTTTGATCCATAAATTGTGACAATTGTGAAGAACCAAAGAACTCTCGCACTGCAGCTGCTGCAGGCTTAGCATTAATAAGGTCATGGGGCATAACAGTATCAATCTCTATTGAGCTCATTCGCTCTCGTATTGCCCGTTCCATACGCAGTAATCCCACACGATATTGATTCATCATCAGCTCACCTACAGACCTGACTCGCCTATTTCCAAGGTGATCAATATCATCAATTTCACCATGACCATCTTTAAGTTCGACTAATGTCCGAACGACATTCATAATATCTTTACGTCTGAGAACACGAACAGTATCCTCTCCTTCAATTCCCAGCCGCATACTCATTTTAACTCTGCCAACCGATGACAAATCATACCTCTCAGAGCCCAAAAGAGTTACATCTTTAGACTTTATCCACACTGGCTCAGTAATACCTTCAGGACAACTTTCAGCTGGAATTATGACCCTCAGATTTTCACCCTCGTTATCAAGGACCCATAACTCATCAACTTCACTGTTATACAAAGTACCGTTAGAATCATTTTCTCCGGGAGGAGAGGAGTAATATTCTAAATTCTCTGAAGCCAACCGGGCACGTGCAAAAAATAATTCGTGGAAAAGTTTTTCTGCAGTTTCAAGGGTTGGAGGCTCTCCGGGTCTCATTACCTTATATATTTCAGTTAGAGCTTCTTCCCTACTTGAACTTTTATCGGCTACTAATGTATTACGGATATACGCGCCAACATTAATATGGTCTATAGCTAAAGTTGAAATATGTTTGATATTTGCATTATTTAATTCTTCCAGCCCATCTTCTGTAATCTCGTCACCCGCTTCAAAATAAATTTCTCCAGTGTCTTCATTAATTACATCATCAGAAACATATTGTCCCACTATGGATTCTTCTTTGATTAACTGATGTGTAGTTCCAGCAGCCTGCAACTTGTCGATTACCCGCTGGGTAATTCTCCTACCAGCATTGACAACAACCTTTTTGCTATCTGCATCAATGAGATCCCAAAGTATCTTGGTACCGCGCATTTGCTCGAAAGATAATTTAGTTACCCAGCCATCTGATTTATGTTCATAAGTGTTAGACTTGTAAAAATATTTAAATATATCCTGAGTATCCATCCCAACAGCACGTAATAAAACAGTCACGGGCAATTTCCGTCTTCTGTCAATTCGCACAAATACTAAATCTTTTGCATCAAACTCAAAGTCTAACCAAGAACCTCTATATGGAATTATCCTAGCGGTATATAAATACTTACCTGAACTGTGAGTCTTGCCCCTATCATGGTCAAAGAATACGCCTGGTGATCGGTGCATTTGCGAAACTACGACCCTCTCTGTCCCATTGACGATGAATGTTCCGTTATCCGTCATTAAGGGCATATCACCCATATAAACATCTTGTTCTTTGATGTCCCTTATTGATTTTAAACCTGACTCCTCGTCTACATCTGATACTACGAGCTGAAGAGTTACCTTTAAAGGAGCTCCATACGTAATGCCTCTTTGCCTACATTCTTCGACATCATATTTTGGCGGCTCAAACTCATAATTAACAAATTCTAGCGAAGCAGTATCAGAGAAATCTTTTATAGGAAAAACAGATTTAAATACTTCTTCTAAACCATGCTCATCTCTCTGATCCGGAGCAAGGTCCTGCTGAAGAAAATGTTCATAGGACGTCTTCTGCACCTCAATAAGGTTGGGCATAGAAGAAACCTCAGGAATCTTTCCAAAGCTTTTACGCAGCCTGCGGAAACCCATGTATGACTGTGGCATAACATTCTCGCCTTTATTTACAGTTAAAACCGCTTGTAATAAATGAGGTATTACCGCCTAAAAAGCATGCTAGACCTCATCCAACATACCCTACAGGACTGAAGTGCTCCTTCCAAAATCTTGCTAAAAACAATGGATATAATTTATATCCCTGCTCTGAACATTATTTTAAGGCTCACTGCCCGAGGGTTAACCTAAAATTATTTAACTTCTACGGTTGCACCCGCGCCTTCTAACTGTTCTTTGATTTTATCCGCGTCTTCTCTAGACACGCCTTCCTTAACTGCCTTTGGAGCAGCCTCTACAAGATCCTTAGCTTCTTTCAAGCCAAGACCAGTAACGGCTCTTACTTCCTTAATGACGTTAATTTTCTTATCGCCAATAGCTGAAAGAATAACATCAAACTTATCCTTTTGCTCCGCAGGAGCTTCTCCACCCCCGGCAGGTGCTGCTGCAGCTACAGCTACAGGTGCTGCTGCTGAAACTCCCCATTTTTCCTCAAGCATTTTTGCAAGCTCAGCCGCTTCAATAACAGTTAAACTTGAAAGTTCATCTACGATTTTGGCCACATCAGCCATGACTTTATTCTCCTCAATATCTTAAAATTTTAAATATAACTTCTTTTTTTAGTCTAACCTGTATTCTCTTTAGCAGAATATGCACCAACCACCCGTGCTAGTTGGCTAGATGGTGCCTGTAAAACGCCCGCAACCTTGGTAGCAGGCGCCTGTAAAACACCAATTAATTTTCCACGAATTTCATCTAGTGATGGCAGTTCTGCTAAACTCTTAATACCATTTTTATCCAATAGTTTAGATCCTAAAGCACCACCGATGATGATTAATTTCTCATTTTCTTTTGAATAATTTACAGCTACCTTTGCTGCTGCAACTGGATCTTCTGAAAACGCAACTGCAACAGGCCCACTGAACATTTCTTCTATCGGACTATATTGCGTACCTTTGAGTGCGAGCTTTGCAAGACTATTCTTTGCCACTTGAAAAGATGCTCCAGAATCTTTCATTTGCCTTCTAAGTTCAGAGGCCTCAGCTACTGTTAATCCAGAATAATGCGTTACCACAATAAGATTCGCATTGTTAAAAACATTATTAAGATTAGTAACAGCCTGAGTTTTTTCTTGACGATTCATTGCTTTCAAGCCTTCCAATTATAGTATTTTGGATAATTATCAAAGCAATAAAACAAAGTATTCTTTATGGGAATTAAATTCCCATCACAAAAAATACTCCCAAAAGGCCCTAGATATGGACGGTTATATTTCATATTTTAAACTCCTGTCTTGGCAGGCGGACTAAACCTTTAAATCATCAGCTACCAGGATGGCAACAATACCTACTGTCTCGGACAGGGTGAGGGAATTCCCTCAACAAATGTTGGTGTTCCGAGACTTTACACACCAACACTATTTTTATACTGCTTTTATACTTGTAACGTCTAACTTAACACCAGGACCCATGGTTGAACTGATTCCAACTTTTTTTATGTAAGTTCCCTTTGAGCCACTTGGCTTAGCTTTATTAACGGCCTCTACGAAAGCAACTACATTCTCATATATTGCCGACTCACTAAAACTGGCTTTACCAACGCCAGCCTGAACAATCCCTGCTTTTTCAACACGGAATTCTATCTGCCCCGACTTTGCTGCAATAACAGCACTTTCAATCTCATTTGTCACGGTGCCAAGCTTAGGATTTGGCATCAGGCCTCTTGGTCCTAGAATCTTTCCTAACTTACCCACTATCGGCATCAAATCAGGTGTTGCAATACAACGATCAAAATTTATATTACCCTTTCCAATTTGTTCCGCAAGTTCTTCTGCACCCACTAAATCTGCACCAGCTTTTTTTGCTAGATCAGCATTATCTCCACGAGCAAAAACTGCCACAGTCACAGAATTCCCCGTACCATGAGGCAAACTAACGACACCCCTCACCATTTGATCAGAGTGTCTCGGGTCGACGCCAAGACGCATTGCTATTTCTATCGTTTCATCAAACTTGGCTGTTGCTGCTCCCTTAATAATTGAAACAGCCTCATTGAGTGCATATTCAGAGTCTTCACTTATATTAGATCTAATTGAATTAAGCCTTTTACCAATCTTTACCATCTCACTAACCCACCACTTGAATCCCAATTGAACGAGCCGAGCCTTCGATCATCTTACAAGCCGCCTCAATGTCGCTTGCATTCAAATCTGACATCTTTTTTTGTGCAATTTCACGAATCTGAGCAGATGTAACTGTGCCCACAGGAGAAGCACGTCCAACTTCACCCGATCCTTTTTGCAAGCCAGCCGCCTTTTTTAAGAAAAAACTTGCTGGGGGAGTCTTTGTAACAAACGAGAAAGTTCTATCAGAATAAACAGTAATCACTGTTGGAATTGGCATTCCTTGCTCCATTTGCTGAGTATCAGCATTAAAGGCTTTACAAAATTCCATAATATTTAAACCAGCCTGTCCAAGTGCGGGGCCGATAGGTGGAGAAGGATTTGCCTGACCAGCAGGAACCTGTAATTTTATATAACCCTCAATCCTTTTTGCCATTAGACATCAAACCTTTATTAAAAAAACTTAAGACTTTTCAACTTGTGAATATTCCAACTCAACAGGCGTGGCACGACCAAAAATTGAAACAGCAACCTTTAACCTTGCTCTTTCCTCATCTACCTCTTCAACTAGTCCATTAAATGATGTAAACGGTCCATCACAAACACGAACAGTCTCACCTACCTCAAAGGTAATTGACGGCTTAGGCCTTTCAACACCTTCTTGAACCTGATTGAGAACTCGCTGTGCCTCATCATTAGAAATGGGTTGAGGTTTTCCGCCTGAGCCTAAGAAACCAGTCACCTTAGCTGTATTCTTTACCAGATGCCATGTCTCATCAGTCATTTCCATATTTGCGAGGACATATCCAGGGAAAAACTTGCGTTCTGCTTTTACTTTAGTTCCACGTCGCATTTCTACGACTTCCTCTAGCGGCACAAGAACGTCACCAAACAATTCGTCTAAGCCTTTCAGTACTGCCTGCTCCTTAATTGATTGAGCAACTTTCTTTTCAAAGCCAGAATATGCATGAACTATGAACCAATTCTTTGACATATTAACCACCGAGTCCTAATAATGCCCTAATTCCCAAAGACAAAACTTGGTCAACGGCCAAAAAGAAGATCGCCATTATAACAACCATGATTATAACCATGATAGTCGAAATGGTTGTTTCTTTTCGACTAGGGAAAGTAACTTTTACTAATTCCTGTCGAACCTGTCTTAAAAATTCTATTGGCTTAGCTTTTGCCATCAACATATTCAATCTACGCCCAATTATTTATCCACTAAAATTAAGTAACTATTTTTTGGCAGGAGTGGAGGGTCTCGAACCCCCAACCTCCGGTTTTGGAGACCGGCGCTCTACCAATTGAGCTACACTCCTATTACCGGATTGGTAAATTCACCAAAAAAACAAATTTTACAAGAACCTATACCAACTCCATTTATAATTATTTAGCCCTTTCTGAGGCAGTTATTCCCAAATGCCTAAGCAAAAATCTTAGCCACTACACCAGCACCGACAGTCCGCCCACCCTCACGAATGGCAAACCGTAAGCCTTCATCCATAGCTATAGGAGCTATTAAATTTACTTTCATATTAACATTATCTCCAGGCATTACCATTTCCGTCCCATCAGGAAGCTCAATCGTACCCGTTACATCTGTTGTTCGAAAATAGAATTGTGGACGATAATTAGAGAAAAATGGAGTATGACGGCCACCCTCATCCTTCGTAAGAATATAGGTTTCGGCCTCAAAGTTTGTATGCGGTGTTATTGTCCCTGGTTGAGAGAGAACTTGCCCACGCTCAACTTCATCACGCTTTGTCCCACGTAGCAATACGCCAACGTTATCTCCTGCCTCTCCTTGATCGAGCAGCTTACGAAACATCTCAACTCCCGTACAAGTCGTCTTTGATGTGTCCTTGATACCAACAATCTCAATCTCATCCCCAACATTGATAATACCGCGCTCAACGCGACCCGTAACCACAGTACCACGACCTGAGATCGAAAATACATCCTCGATCGGCATCAAGAAAGGCTGATCCTTAGGACGGTCTGGCTGAGGAACATACTCATCAACCGAAGCCATCAGAGACATAATTGAATCTTTTCCTGTAGCTGCATCACTATCCTCAAGAGCAGACAAAGCAGAACCTCTGATCACTGGGATATCATCACCAGGAAAATCATAACTCGATAAAAGTTCACGCACTTCTAACTCCACAAGATCAAGAAGCTCCTCATCATCTACCTGATCAACCTTATTCATGTAGACAACAAGCGCTGGAACACCAACCTGGCGTGCCAAAAGAATATGCTCACGAGTCTGAGGCATAGGACCGTCAGCGGCAGAAACTACTAAAATAGCACCATCCATCTGTGCCGCACCCGTTATCATATTTTTTACATAGTCAGCATGCCCCGGACAATCTACATGAGCATAATGACGGTTATCAGTTTCATACTCAACATGCGCTGTTGCGATCGTGATACCACGCTCTCTTTCCTCAGGTGCCTTATCAATCTCATCATAAGCCGTAAAATCTGCACCCCCAGCTTCAGCAAGGACCTTTGTAATTGCAGCTGTCAATGTTGTCTTACCATGATCAACATGGCCGATAGTTCCAACGTTACAGTGCGGCTTTGTACGCTCAAATTTTTCTTTAGACATAGTCTTTCTCGCTATAGTTGTGCTTATAAGCTCCCAGTAAAAATGTATTTTAACTACGAACTAATAAACAAAAAAAAAACAAAAAATATTTCTCACATTTTATAGTCAAACTAATCTACAGAACCAACAAAAACTTACCAACTCACAGACAAGCTGGAGCGGGTGGCGGGAATCGAACCCGCGTAACCAGCTTGGAAGGCTGGGGCTCTACCATTGAGCTACCCCCGCCAAAACAATTTTATTTCCACCCCTTAAAACCTCTAAATTACCAGAGGTTTGGTGGAGGGGGGAGGATTCGAACCTCCGTAGACGTACGTCGGCAGATTTACAGTCTGCTGCCTTTGACCGCTCGGCCACCCCTCCCGAGTTGCGCCCAAACCTAATTAGATTAGCGCACTATGAAAATAATCGCCAAGTTGTCAATCATTAGTAAAAAAACGAGTTAAAACGCACACGCCCATTGAAGAGTACGGCACGGTATCGTATTCATATTTGTATCTTTATAAAGGGGTGTGCCATGGATCGCAAGTCTTCGATTAAAAAAAATAAATATTTTCCCAGAAGAATAGACAAAAATACGCCCATAATCTATGGCACACATGCTGTTACTGCTGCACTTTCGAATCCAAACAGGCAAAATCTGAAACTCGTTGCAACATCGGAAGCCCTAAAAAGGCTTTTAAATGGGCCCATTGAATGGAGTTCCAAGCCACGTAAAGCATTAGAAGATGCAAGAATAGTCAAACAAAATGAACTTAGTGATTTTTTACCAACTGATTCAAACCATCAGGGGCTCTTGTTATATTCCTCTCCTCTAGAACAACCATCTCTAGAGTCAACACTTCACAAAATCGATAATAGCTCTGCTCCTCTTGTAATACTTGATCAAATAAAAGACCCAAGAAATGTTGGAGCAATTATGAGATCAGCTTCTGTAATGGGAGCAAAAGCAATAATTATACAATCTAGACATTCACCCTCTGTAACTGGGGCTCTGGCAAAAGCAGCTAGTGGAGCTCTAGAAACACTGCCGTTGATTCAAGTCACAAACTTGGTTAGGGCTATAGATAAGGTTAAAGATGCTGGTTATTGGATTGTTGGATTAGACACACGAGCAAGTAACTCAATTGAAAAAGCTTTTGTAAATAGTCCTATAGCAATAATTCTTGGCTCAGAAGAAAATGGCCTAAGAAGATTAACAACAGAAAGATGCGATATTCTAGCCGTCATTCCAACAACACAGTTTAATAAATATGGAACAGAAATAAATCTAAATGTTTCTAATGCTGCCGCAGTAGCTCTCTATCAAAACAAAATTCTCCAAAAAATATAAGTTGTTGTATGCTTAAACAATTATACTTTTGGAATTACAAGACTTATAAATAAAAGTTTTTGATTTTAAATTTTTATAGCTTATTTCTATAGATAAAAAATTTATTAGTTTACTTAATTATTTGTTTTTTATATATCGATTCATGTGCCGGCTTAGCTCAGTTGGTAGAGCGGCTGATTTGTAATCAGTAGGTCGGGGGTTCGAATCCTCCAGCCGGCACCACTTTACCCCTTATAATCAATAACTTAGACTCTTTTGAAATGAATGCAATCGTGCATGAGTTTCCAATAAAGCAAAAAAGTTTCCAATAAACCTCATTTCGACTCCCCACCATTCACATATTGTTCTGCTTTTTTAACGGCT
>PBWY01000059.1 GCA_002727395.1 Rhodospirillales bacterium
CTTTGTAGATAGAGATCCTGACTATCTTCCGGAGAAGGCTTGAGTATTACCTGATACTGGTAATAATGCTGTAATCTGTTTGGATTTTCCCCGTAGCGACCATCTGTTGGCCTCCTTGACGGCTGCACATAAGCCGCTCGCCAGGCATCTGGACCCAGCGCCCTCAGGGTTGTAGCGGGATGAAAGGTCCCAGCACCAACCTCCAAATCATAAGGTTGCAAAATTGCACAACCCTGTTTGCTCCAGAATCCGTGAAGTCTCAGGATTAGGTTTTGGAATGCGTCTTCGGGGTTGCCCGTTTGCCCCATTTCAGGTCTCTATCTATGTTGAAAAATCTTTGGAAAGATACGCGCGCAAGGGGGAAATGGTCAAGGAAACCTCGACTTAAAAGTGCACGAATTAATTTGAAAGATTAATTGGAACTTAGTAGGGACAACTATTTCGACCGCAACTTTTAGCAACTGAAATTGGAACAAAGGTAGAGCAAACACTACATTTTTCCATATTTTCTGGGGTTGCGTTAACGGAATTATTTTTTCGTTCTAATGATTCTTTCGTAAAATCCTGTCTCCACTTACGGATAACCTTAAAGCCTTGCCAAACAACAACTATAATAATCAATAGAACAATTAATTTGCTAAAACTGAATCCTAACAAAATTGACCCTCACATTCCAAATCGGTTCCAGGTCTTCCATTCTTGTATTGCTGAAATAATTGATAAAATCTGATGTCGGGATCTATCTTCACGACTAGTGAAAAGTTTCTTTATAGTATTGCTCTTAACCGAGAAGTTACGAAACTTGACGCGTTCCCCGTGAATATCTTTCATTTTTTTTCTTAAATCAGCTACCCCGTCTACTAGTCCCAATTCAACAGCTTGTTTACCGGTCCAGATGTCGCCCTCGAAAAGTTGATCGATATCCGAGGTTTTTAATTTAGCGCCCCGCCTATCCAATACCATTTCTTTGAAACTATTTTGTATATCAGATTGTATTAATTTAAGTTTTTCTATGTCTTCTGGTATCTCAGGCAAAAAAGGATCAAGCATACCTTTTCGTTTTCCGACTGAGTACACACGTCTCTGAACACCAAGGTTTTCAATGGCTTTTACAAACCCAAAACCGCTAGAAATTACTCCAATAGAACCAATTATTGAATTAGAATCGACAAAAATTTCATCCGCAGAGCAAGCAAGCCAATAGCCACCTGAGGCAGCTACATCTTCGGTAAAGGCGATTACAGGTATTTCTTTTTCAATAGATAATTCACGAATCCGTCGTGAAATTTGTGCTGACTGCACCGGTGATCCCCCGGGTGAATTAATTATCAACGCAACGGTTTTTGTCCGCGAATTAGAAAAAGCTCGTTCGATTGATTTTTCTAAATTCTCTAATGTTAAACCAGAACGGGTAGGACCAACCTGGCCAATAACACCAGATAACCTTAATATGGATACAACCGGACTTGGATCCCGAAAAAAACGCAGCGGAATCTTGGAGAAACACTTACAAAGAAAATCTTTAAATTTCATAATACCCAATTCCAAAACATAAGCTCTAAGCTGATTTATGCCAAGAACCTCAGAAAATTATCGCTGAACCCTCGAGCACATTTTTAGTTTCCTTGGTATAGCTACCATCTTTGTTATGTATAGTTAAACCCGGTAGGATACGGGAAGGGCTTTTCACGCCTTTTCGAGCCTGAACAAGCACACGTTTTGCTTCTTTACCGTCCCGTGGCCATAGCGGGAATATACTGATAGCTCCCAAATTTGCGGGCAAACACTCTATTAATTCATGAAGACGATCAGACCTATGAATTAATGTCAATCGCCCTTTGTGCGACAAACTATCATGGGCATATTTAAGCCAACGTTTTAATCCTGCACTACTTTCTCTTGTAGCAATTGCCCGTCCTAGATTATGTGAAACATGTTTAGTGCCTTCTGGAAGGAAAGGAGGATTTAACATTACATGGTCAAATGCTGTTATAAAATTCTTTGGTAAAGGTTTTGCCACATCACCCACCAACGCAGAAATCCATTTATCCAATCCGTTGATTTTAATATTTTCTATCGCTAAAGAGACCGCTTCAGCATCTATATCGATACCAATAATATTTATCCCTTTCACTCTATGACGCAGACACAACGAGGCCCCGCCCGCCCCAATACCCAACTCCAGCACTCGATCACCAGTTTTTACTGAGACAGCCGCCGCCAATAATACAGCATCAATTGTAGTCCTGAATCCATTTTTTGGCTGGCGTATTCTTATTTTACCACCCAAAACGGTATCTTCCGTAAAACGACAGCTATTCATATCAGTCAAGTTGATCCGCTTTCCCGGCTTCTTTAATTAATTTCCAAGCATTTAAATATTGGTTACTAGACACCATAATATGCCTCTGAATAGCACCTAAACTACCTTCCATAACACTAGTATACTCGTCAAAAACAACTGTATCGATGCCATCGTTTTTTAACAGGACCTGTAACCAGTTTATTAAGATTACATCATTTGAACGAAGTAACTCCTTCATGAAATATCCCTAATCAGAGGTGCGACTAATTGACAGCAGACCTTAAGGCTTCTTGACCCAATAGCACGTTTATTTATGCTCAACATTCTATATTCCAACATTTAGGTTTTTTTAAATATAAACGATATCAGTAGTCGTCAATCTCAATGAAAAGCGAGAGGCTCAAAAGCCTGCCTCGCTAGATCTTCTAGTTTCAATAACATCTGATGATATTGATAACGTTAATACAGTCATCCTAGAACAAATGCAGAGTCCAGTATTACTTATTCCGCAATTAGCGGGACACATAATTGCCGCAGGTGGAAAACGCTTGAGACCTATGCTTACACTTTGCTCCTCACGCCTTTGTGGATATCAAGAAACCCGTCACATTGGATTAGCAGCCTGTGTCGAGTTCATACATACAGCAACCCTTCTACATGATGATGTCGTAGACGAGAGTGACCTTCGCAGGGGAGCTGCCACTGCTAACGCTGTGTGGGGAAATAAGGCATCCGTTCTAGTCGGTGATTTTTTGTTTTCTAGAGCATTTGAGTTAATGGTCGCGGACGGATCACTAGAGATCCTTAAAATTCTTTCTGCTGCATCATCGGTAATTGCAGAAGGGGAAGTCCACCAATTGATAACTGCAAATGATACAGACACTACAGAACAGGACTACTTGGAGGTTGTTCAGGCAAAAACAGCAAAACTTTTTGCCGCAGCTTCAGAGATAGGAGCAGTTGTCTCTAGTCGTCCCGTGGGTGAAAGGAGCGCGCTTCGATCATATGGACACAATTTAGGGATGGCATTTCAACTTATTGATGACGTTCTAGATTACTCAGCACAGCAAACTACTCTAGGAAAAGCCGTTGGAGACGATTTTCGCGACGGAAAGATCACTCTACCCATCATACAATCTTTTCAATCTGGAGATGAAGAAGAACGCGTATTCTGGCGGCGTACTTTGGAAGATATGGAACAGAAAAAAGGTGATTTTAAGCGTGCGGTTCAATATCTTGAAAAATCCGGTGCTTTGTTAGCAACAATAGAAAAAGCAAAAGAATATAGTCGCATTGCGTTAGATGCATTGGATATTTTTTCGGAAAATTCATATAAAAAAGCATTATCAGAAGCAGCTCGATTTTCTGTTGAACGCAGATTTTAATAAAAATTAAAATTTAGTGGTTTAGTGTTCGGTTGTTGTCCAGATTCAATTTATATATATGTAATTCGGCCGGAGTGTAGCTCAGCCTGGTAGAGCACTGTCTTCGGGAGGCAGGGGCCGGAGGTTCAAATCCTCTCACTCCGACCATTAAAACCCTTAGAAAACAGCCATTTTTTATCTTTTATAGGAAACCTGTAAAAACATAAATTGGCACAGAAAGTGAACAAATGGCACAGAATTGCACTCAAGAGTCCCCCTAATTTTTTAAGGTACTTATTTTGTTCTATTGGATGTCGTTATAAAATAGGTGGGAGCCAATCTGGCCGACTGGCGTTTTGTTTTTTGCCCAGTCAGGAGAGACTGAACGGGTGTGGTAGTGGGTTGAACCAACGGAAGCGTCTGGGCAATGATCGAGAATAACGAGTAATGCAGCAGAATAGCACTTAGCAAAAACTTCATCATCGAGGGTAACTTGCAACAATTTGTCCCGGTTAGGGTCATTCTCATTCCAGCAGGAAAATTGCCACGGCTTGACGCAGACACAAACGATGTCATCGCCCCACCAGCCCCCACGGTTCGCTCTATTCTTTACCACCCACCCGACAGCCTGCTTGCCCAAGTCGGTCTCTCCGCGTGCCTCTCCGTAGATTGTACGGGCAAGGTAATCTATCTGCTCAGACAGCGGGTGATCATGCACGGTTTTGCTTCCACGTCAGAAATTCGCAGCCTTCTTCGATGTCAGCGAAGGGCTTGACCCGAACATTTGGGGCTGCCTCGCTGTCGATCACAAACATTATTGAAGCTCCGTAGTTTTCATCAGAGAATTGATGCCTCAAGGCAAAATCGTCCAGTCCCTTATAGCCTCTAGCACGAGCAAGGTTAATGACCCGCCCGTTCTGCTCCTCCTGACTGATCGCCCATGTGTGGTGGTGCCCTGCCACATAGATATCGGCTTCTTCGCCCCACAGGCTGGCTCGTTTTTGGCCCTGCAATTTATTATAAATGCTGGTGCCCTTGTGGTTATGGCTCGCGTCCACTCGTACTTCTACATCGTTTGGAAAAACCAACTTGAACTTTGCCGCCCACTCCGTCATTGGAATCTGAGCGGCGTTAATTGTTTCAAGATAGGTTGCAAATTCAGAGTTCATAGTGTCGTGGTTCCCGTGCAGCCAAACTACCCAAGGGATAACTTTTAGAAACCATTGTGCCAATCGTCGCTCTGTATGCCGCGATATGTCTTCCTCAGAATAAAGACTGATGAGCCGCCCACTCCAGTTGTTCGTAACATCCCCGATTTGTACCGCGCCTACATTTTTTGTTTTTTGCAGCAGAGAGATGTCGCGCCGAAGTAGGTCAATTCTGCAATGGACGCCAAGGTGTGGATCTCCGATTACAACAAGCCCATAAAATCTTGTTGGAATTTTGATTTTAAACCAGTGCTTTGCTTTTTCGTGTTCAGCTTTTTTGTTAAATCTTTTAGAGAGATGGTCTAGTATTACGTCAATATCGACGTCGGGGTCTGGGAAGGTTGGCAAGCTGACTTCCTGTTCAACCGTCTCTTTTGTTACGGGGTCTTCTAGGATGTCGCGTGCCCTTTGATAACGCGACTCAAACGTCGAGCGTTTTAAGTCCGAATGTCTGGATGCTTCTGAAACACTCCCATATTTTTCGACTAAATCCAGAACGTCTTGTAGTTCTTCATGGGTCAGACTTTTCCCTGCCATTACTTCTTGCACCCGGATGGCAGCCAAGCCCATAGTTTTTTAAATTGATCGCAAAGCCGTCGAAGTTCTCGCTTGTTTTTGCTTTGCCTTGCCGCCTCGATTTGAAGGATTGCAATTTGTTGGGCGTTGCTGCCAAC
>PBWY01000060.1 GCA_002727395.1 Rhodospirillales bacterium
AGGTTACCGCGCGGAAGCATGATACCTTCCCATTGACCCAATTCAATGGCTTCGTCATCTGGTCCAAAAAATTTTGCTGAGCCTTGTAAAATCATGAAACTATGATCCTCGTAGGGGTGCGCATGCAGCTCGTTTTCACCACCTGATGCATAAACTTTTAATCTTATAGTTAAATCGTCCGTTGCTGCTAAAACACTATCTGTTCTTCCTTGATCAAGAAGTTGCCCTTTTAAAGAGAATACATAGGGTGTTTTTTTCTCCGATAGCGAAAATTCCTGATCTCTCATTTCTTTATTAGTCATTGCGGGAGGGGTAAATTGTGGGCTATCAAGCATCGCAGATTCCTTTTTAATTTGTAAAGAAATTAGAGTATAGAACAAATTTATGAGTATAATCGAGTCCGAGGTTACAAATCGGTTGACGTATACATGAAATCTTAATTTATTCACCCTACCCATAGGGAAATAATTTTACTGGAGGAAACAGTATGGCAGATCGTATGGCCATTAAACTTGAAGAGAAGGGCGCTAACGGACTAACCCGTGAAGAGGCACTTACAGATTTACGTGCCACGCTCGAATGGCTTGGAGAAGATGTCCAATATATTAATAGTGAAGTAGACCCTCTTGTTGAGATGTGTACAATTACAAAGGCGTTCGACAACTCCAAAGTAATCGTCGCCAACAAAATCAAAGGTTATCCCGGAGTTCGGATGATATCTAATCTGTATTCGCGGAAGGAGCGGGTTAACAGATTTCATGGTGTCGAAGATTTTCGTGATATAAAGCATCAGCTCCTTAAACAGGTGAGTAATCCAATTCCACCTCGAATCATTGATGATGCCCCGGTTCAAGAAGAGATCCTTATTCCGGGAAAAGATTTTAATCATATTCATGACATCATTCCAGTTGCCACACATACGTTCAACGACGGTGGACAAATTTTCGGTGCAGGTTCACATCTTTTTATGGGTGAACCGTGGGTTCCAGGCGGTGGAAGCCAGATATCGATGTATCGGATGTCTTTCCGTGAAGGACAAAAATATGCTTCAATTAATATGGTTCCCGGTGGTGCGGGGGATGTAATTTGTTCCCATCATCCAGGTAAAAAAGTACCTTGCACTGTGAATATTTGTCCTCCTGTAGGACCAGAGTTAGTCTCCGTTTCGACGATGAACCCGGTCATCTTTCCTGGGCAGACTGATAAACTTGGATTTGCAGGTGCTATTCAAGGTTTTCCTGTAGACGTTGTAAAGGCAAAAACAGTTGACGCCTACACTATAGCAAATGCTGAGTGGTCGCTTGAGGGCTATGTGTTGGAAGGGGAGCGTGTCTGGGAAACTGAAGAAGCGGAACGCATGGGTAAACAAGGTGTCGCACTGTTACATCCTGAGTGGGCCCGCTCTATGGGTCATGCTTATCGCACGCCCCGTGCGTTTCAACTTACCGCTGTCACAAGGAGAAAAAAGAACCCCATTGTTTATACTCCACACTTTGGTGCCTTCTGGTATGAGGCACCCTTCATGTGTGCGAGTGTTTATGAACTATGTGAAAGGATGGCTCCTGGGTTTGTAAAAGATGTGGCTAGTTGGCTTGGACTGACTTTATGGGGCGGCCTTGTTATTCAGGTCAACAAACGTCGAAGGTCAGATGAAGGTATGCAGCGTAACCTGTTAACCGCAATAATGGGCCTTTATCGTGGGATGCGATTAGTGGTCGTTGTAGATGAGGATATTGATCCATGGCAGCCCGAGGACGTCATGTGGGCTATACAGTCGCGTGCATCAGCGCAAAAAGATTATATTGTTTATAACGAATATGGTCGCGGCCAGGCATTTCAGCCATCAGAATTAAAGATAGGAAATATCTCAGTTTCTGATGGTGGAATGGGTATTGATGCTACGGCGCCACTTGGTGTTCAAGTTTATGAGCGTTCTAAGTATCCGGTTGATGAAATGGATTTTTCTAAGTGGTTTAGTGATGATGAAATTAAAGAGCTCAAAAATATGCAAGATCCCTATTTCCGGTGGTTAGGTGAAACTGGACACGGTTAATCATATATTTATACATGGCAGGTGTTGGCCTATCCACCAAAATTAGACCCTCCATTTATGTGCATGTTTTCGCCGGTCATGAAACTAGCTTTGTCGGAAATAAGGAAAATTGCTCCTTCTGCTATTTCCTTGGGTTTAGCAAACCTTCTTAGCGGGAAACGCTCTCTCATAGCAGTCTTTTGTTCTTTTGTGTAACTAGCAATCATCGGGGTGTCAGTGATACCAGGGCTCACCGCATTTACTCTTATTCCGTCTGGAGCGAGAGCACGTGCCATTGATCTCATTAGACCAATTACAGCCCCTTTTGAGCTTACATACGCAGGTCCACCTTGACCATTTCCTCCCGTGACGCCGAAAAGTACAGAGGCTGAAGTGGTGAGAACTATTGAGCCACTTTTATTTTTCTTCATATGGTTTGCGCATGCACGGGCAATAAGGAAAGAACCGGTAACATTTATTTCAAGAATTCTATTCATATCATTGGGGTCAAGCTCATCCCAACGCGCACCAGAATGAGCGGCGCCACAATGAATAAGTCCGTCCAAGCCCCCAAAATTTTCAACCGCAGATTTCACGGCGTTAATACAATCTAGGTCTATGGATACATCCCCGCATAGGCCGATCGCATTATCTAAGTTTCTGAAACGCTTTTCCAGTATTTTTCGCTGTACGTCGAGACCTACAACCTTTGAACCACGCTGTGATAGCAATTTAGCGCAAGCAAATCCTATACCGCTCGCCGCACCAGTAACGATCACTGTTTTATTCAATTTAATTATACCTCGAGCCTATTAATTGCATAAAGTAATATAAAATTATAACAACTTTTCTTATTCGTTAAACACAACTCCTTACATTGCCGCTAAATCTTATCGATGTTAAACCAATCTTATGAAGAATATATCTAAAGATGTTGCAATAAGTTTTCACCAGGTTTTATTAAAAAACGCTGAGCAATGGCCGGAGCGTACCTATGTGCACTGTGTTGATCAGGGTAAATCAATCAATTATGGGGCTTTGTATAGTATTTCTAATCGGGTGGCTGGTTTTTTAAATAATCGTAAAATTAAAGCAAATGACAGGATTTTACTCCTTGCCGAGAATTCGGTTGAAAATCTCATCATTTTTACCAGTGTATTACGTTATGGAGCTACTTTAGCGACCGTTCATGTCGAAATGAACGAAGAACATCTTTCGGAAATTGTTAGAGCAGTTTCTCCAAAAATTGTTCTTTTCCAAGAAGATCTAGAGCTCCAAAAATTAAAGTATGATTTACCAGGAGAGTGGATCGCGATCGGTGATTGGCAGGAAAACATTGGTGCTGCTACAGGTTTTTTTGATATTCTCGGTTCTTTTTCAGAAACGGATAATATTAGTAGTGTAGCATCCCCTAGTGATCATGCAGTTATTTTTTATACTTCAGGGACTGTTGCTAAACCAAAAGGTGTCATCCAGACCCATGAAACAGCTTTTTATAATTATGATGCTACCGCTGATTATTTAGAATTAGAGCCTGGAGATAAAGTATTTGATTGTCGTTCTTATAGCTGGTTGTCTGCACAGCATATGAGTTTAGGAGCCCCCCTTGTCTCAGGCGCCACTGTTGTAATGGCGAAAAAGTTTTCCAAAAGCAATTATTTTAATTGGCTAAAGGATTCTGAAGCAAATGTTGCATTCGTTGTTCCAACAATCGTTAACATGCTTATTAATAAACCGGAAAAAATAAGTGGGAAGGATTTACCTAATCTACGTTTTCTTACCTCTAGCTCAGCGCCATTGCTAGAAAAACAATGGATAGCTTTTGAGAAACTTTATGGGATTAAACTTGCTCAAAGCTGCGGTTCAAGCGAAGGCGGAAATACTGCGGCCCATCGAGGTTCGGATAGAAAAATTGGATCTATTGGTCCCGCTCAAAAATATCAAGATATTAGGATTGTTGATCTAGGCGGAAAAAAGCTAGGGCGTGGGGAGGTCGGTGAAATTATAGTTGGTGGAGGAAAGCAACAGGCGTATGGTTATCTCATGCCTAGTGGGGTTATAGAGCGTCTGCCAATAGATGGATATCACTCGGGAGACCTCGGTTTTTTCGACGAAGATGATCACTTGCATATTACGGGAAGGCTCAAAGAGCTTATTATTCGCGGAGGAATGAATATATCGCCTTTGGAAATTGATGGAGTGTTAATGCACCACCCATGTATTGTTGAAGTGGGTACAATTGGGGTGCCGCACCCGATTTATGGCGAAGAGGTTGTTTCCTATATTGTGTTTGGATCAGGTGTAAAAATTTCCGAAGCGGAGATTGTTGAGTTTTGTGTGTCGAAATTACCAAAGGCAAAAATACCTAAGGCAATATATACACTTAATGAATTACCGAAAAATTCTCGTGGTAAACTTGATCGAAGTGCTTTGGCTAGTCATTACCAAATAAATTTTTCTAAAACAGCGGATTGGTTATAACTTTCCAAACCCAGTATGTTTTGTTCCACTCCTAAATTTAAAAGTGGTTTCGCGATACCAATATATCAAGTGGCAATATGCACTTCTTTTACGCCGATAAAGGTGCTACCCTGATGTAATAAACTGCAAGGTGATTTTATTGGGGATGTTTTTAGGGAGCCGGTTGGCTGGATAGAACGCTAGGTAACGTAAAGAGTGTCCGTTGATGACAAATATTCCAATTATAGATTTTAAAAACTTTACAGCCAATGATGACGTAAAACGAATCCAAGTTGCTAAAGAGGTAGACTGGGCAGCTTCAAAAGTTGGGTTTATGTATGTTAGGAATCTCGGTATTGATGCAGAAATATTAGCGTCAGCATTTGCATCGAGTAAACAATTTTTTTCCCAAAGTCAGGAAATTAAAGATCTTTCTGGATACTAACAAGAGATTAATCATGGGTATCAAGCTTCTGAGCAGCAAAGGTTAGATTCACGAATAGCCCCAGATCTTAAAGAAGCATTCACGATGCGTGATGTTCCTAAAAATTTCGACAGGCCGGAGCTTTGGCCTTCTCCGGAATTTTATGCTACAGCCAAGAGCACTTTTGAAGAATTTTTGAGGGGTGCCAATATTGTAATGGAGGCTTTTGCACTTGCTCTGGATTTACCGATCGATTTTTTTCGAAAATGTCACCAAGGGGATAACACCGCTTTACGTTATCTTCACTACCCGGTCCATGAAAAGGAATTGGCGGAAGATCAACTTGGATGCGGAGCACATACTGATTTTGGAACCATCACACTACTATTCCAGGATGATGTTGGAGGGCTCCAGGTAAAAGGACGTGATGGTCTTTGGCACGATGCTGTCTACATACCAGAAACAATAATAGTAAATACTGCAGATTTAGTAGCTACTTGGACTAA
>PBWY01000061.1 GCA_002727395.1 Rhodospirillales bacterium
AACAGGCATGCCACTTGTAAGAAGAAGCCAAGCCTCAGCATCTTTTCTTATACAATTGGGTAACGGAGACAACTTCATATTTGACATGGGATCACATGCAGCAGCCAACCTCGCATCTCTGGAAATTCCTTTCAACCAATTAACAAAGGTTTTTCTCGGCCACCTACATATTGACCATGTTGGAGATATTGGAGAGTTATGGATCAGTGGATGGCTTGGAGCGCGAACCAAACCTTTGCAAATCTGGGGACCATCAGGGGACACACCAGAATATGGTACTGCTGCCTTTGTAAAAAACCTCAAAAAAACACTTGCCTGGGATTATCGGACCAGAACTGGGAGCGTACCAGAGGCAGGAGGAGAAATTATTGCCCATGAATTTGATTTCACCAACCCTAGCGTTATTTACGACAAGAGAGGCGTCAAGATAACAGCATTCCCCGCAATTCATATATCTGACGGCGCCGTAAGTTTTCGTCTCGACTGGAATAATCGAACAATTGTTTATTCATCGGATACTAACCCCAATAAATGGTTCCTAGAACATGCACGTAATGCCGATCTCGTAATTCACGAATCGTTTATGACAGCCAACACCTTGATACGCCGACGAGGATTCGAACCCAAGGTCGCTGAAATGGTGGCCACAAAATATCATACATCTCCTGCCCAGGCAGGAAAGGTATTTAGTGTTTTGAAACCTAGGCTTGCAGTTGCATATCATTTTTTTAATGATCTCGATACAAAGTATGAGGTTCTGGAGGAAATTAGAACAACATATAAGGGGCCGCTAACTCTCGCAGAAGATATGGTCGTTTGGAATATCACTGAAGATAACATTGTAGTGAGACAGGCAGCCGTTGCCGACAATGTTTGGCCTGCTCAAACAAAAGAGGATGCAGCCATCTTTCCTAAACTTAAACGTGGTTCCCAAGTGGTGCCATCAAAATGGATACAGGATGGATTGCTAGAATTCGACGCCGACATGAATATCACCAACTACCGAATCGATGAAGATTAACTGTTACGAGGCCAAATATCTTCCTTATCAAAAATTATTAAAGAAACGCCACATGCATTGTCTTGACTTAGGAGAATTGCATGATCACCTAGCGATTTAAAGGTAATGCCCGCTTGATTAATAAATGTTTTTGTTTTTTCTAGATCTCGGGATTCTAAAGTGACCACCGCCATAAATGGCATTGTAGGTACCACCAAATTAGGAATAACATTCTGAATATAACCGGTGTTTGTAAAACAAATCCTTCCCCGATCAAGATCAAGGGATATGTAATCTTCCCTACCCTGTATTTTTTTTCCTGTAAATTTACTGAAACGGTTTGCAACCTCTTCAATATCATTAACGCAAAGGATCACCCCACCTAATGCCGAAATACCATTATCCCTTGCTATCAGGTTATCCTGCCAAACAAGTTCAGGAGTTTCTTGTCGCAAAATTTGTATACGACCCTCCGGCATTTTATTAGGGGGAACTCTAATTACTGTGAAAGCTACCTCTCCATTATCTCCGCTATTCAAAGTGAGCGGACGCCGAAGGTGTATAGGATCTAATGGTGAAAAATCTTCCACTTTTAAACGTTCGAAAGCTCCTTGACTGTCATTTATTGTGAAAGCCAGAAGATGTACCCCGTGATAACGCTTTAGTGCAGCCTTGAGCTGTTCAGATAGAGGAGTTTGTAAACTAGGGACAGCGGCAAGAAATTCGAGATAACCGCGTTTCAGCATCGCACAACGGTTACCCGTTCCCGCCGGGATAGGGGCACCTCCATTGGGATCAGCATTGTGCTGAGCTACAAACGGAGTAAGGCGGAATCCAAGTCTTTCCATTATCGGGCCAACCGCATTCATTTCTGGTACAAACCAACCAATATGATCCAAAAATATCTCGGAGCCGCTTGGTACTTGCGACATTTGGGAAGGTGCCCGATTCATTCTAAAACTTTTTAGCTGCTATGCATTCCACCTCAACTAAATAATCTGGACTTGCTAGGCCAGATACGATCAGGAATGTCGAAGCGGGTTTATTGTCACCCCAGATGCTCGCACGGACTTTTTGGTACTTTTCACGATCTTGACGGCTTACCAAGAATGTTTTCATGAATACCACGTCTTCTAAACCGTATCCGGATGCTGAAAGGATATTAACCATGTTTGAAAACGCTTGTTTCGACTGTTCCTCTATTCCATCCGCTACAGAGCCATCAAGCGCAACCCCAGTTTGACCAGCGACAAAAAGAAACCTAGCCCCCTCTTCTACTTCAACGGACTGATAATAATTTTGGGGAATGGAAACAGATTTCGGATTATTACGTTTATGTACCATGACACAGCACCTAGTTTTTTTTAAAAGAGAATTTATTTTGTTAGATCGGTTCTATAAAATTTTTGGTAAATTGAAAACTACGAAATAGATAGAATTAATTATAACAATATAAAACAAACTCTACCTAATAACCTTCCTATTTTAGCATTGTAAGAAGGAACTACGATAGTGTAACAAATATGACATACTACAAAATGATAAGTATTCCTTAATGGTGACCACCATGTCAGAAAATTTCCTTTCATTAACAGACCGATGCCATTGGCAAGAAGGATAAATATAATGGGCTCAAAAAACGGTGCTTGTGATATTGAAAAATATGTATTGCGTTTTTCAGATATCGAAAAGCGAGAATCATCCTACAGGCCGATAGACATGATGTTGGAACGGTTTGAACGAAAACGGTATGCTGTTTTAGGCAGACCCTCTGAGCAAAAAGGCGAAATAACCCCTCTCGATAATGTGAAAGAATTTAACATTACTTATTTAAAAGTAGAGCCAGGAAAAGGTCTTGCTACCCATGGGCACCAAACACCTGAAGCATTTATAGTAATGCAAGGCACATGGCGGGTCACGTTAGGCATGAATTCAGAACAGGAGATAATTTTAAAACCCTTTGATATTATTTCTGTGCCACCAAACGAAATGCATGGAGCTCAAGTAGTCGGAGAAGAGACTGGCTGGTTGATGACAATAAATGCCGGGCACGGAGGGGCTAAACTATTTTGGCCTCCTAATTTAGTGGAAGAGTTACGAAATAATGGCGCCGATGTTTCAGATGTCGAAATTCCAGGGGTGCCAACAAACTAAATCTTCGCAACTCAAGCAATAAGTATAAAATTTTATATACTAATCGAGATTGGCATTTCCATTACGCCCTACCCTAATATCTCGATAGACATACGAACAAATTATAAAACCGAAACCAATCAGAATCGATAACATCGCCGTTCCACCATAGGACACCATGGGCAATGGAATACCAACGACCGGTAATAAGCCCATAACCATCGCTATATTAATAAAAATATAGAAAAAAAAGGTACCACCAATTCCTAGAGTTACTAAACGACCAAATTGATTATGCACCCTAAGTGCTATGGCAAAACAATAAATAAGGATTAATGTATAAACCAACAACAACAACAGACCGCCAACCATTCCAAATTCCTCGGCCAACATGGTGAATATAAAATCAGTCTGTTTCTCAGGTAAAAATTTTAAATGGCTTTGAGTACCTTCAAGGTATCCCTTGCCAAAAACTCCGCCTGAACCAAGTGCAATCTTCGATTGCATAATATGATAACCAGAACCAAGGGGATCACTCTCCGGATCAAGAAATATGAGAATTCTATTTTTTTGATAGGAGTGGAGCATCGCCCACGCAAATGGAAGCGATAACAAAATTGTCCCTATCAATACCCCGAACTTCCAAGCACGCACGCCAGCTAGAAAAAAAATTACGCCGGCTGTCATTATTAGTATTATTGCCGTTCCTAAATCCGGCTGTCTTAGCACCAAAATCACTGGTGCTGATACAAGAAGCAGAGGAACAATTAAAAGTGTCGGACGCCCAATTTCCTCTAAAGATGCGCTGTGAAAAAACTTTGCTAAAGCTAATACCAAGGAAATTTTCATTATTTCTGAAGGTTGTAATTGAACAATGCCCAGATTTATCCACCGCTGCGCCCCACCGCTAATAACCCCAATAACTTCAACAGCAATCAGAAGTGCTAGAATTATAAAATACAAAGTATATGCATGACGTAGCCAAATTCTTATATCTATAACGGCCACAATTATCATCAGTAGGAGCCCCACACCAAATCTAATAAGATGACGTTTAGCCCAAGGATCCCAACTTGCATCACCCGCCGAGTAAAGCATCGCGCAACCAATGAAAGCTAAAACTATTAGAAGGACTATCAATAGCCAGTTAATCTGACAAAATTTTTGTCCAAATGTCATGGACGAATTCCTTGACATTGCAATTTTCATCATAATTTATTCAAGATCTTTTTTTTTAGCATTTTCACGCTTAAGCGTCGCACGTAAAATATCTCTAGCGATCGGCGCAGCTACAGTAGATCCACGACCTCCATGCTCGACGACAACCGCAATTGAATAACGAGGGTTCTTGACCGGTGCGAATGCGACAAATAGCGCGTGATCACGCTCTATCCAAGGCCTCTCTCTATTTTTCAAAACCCTAGTATCACGCTCATATTGTGAAATACTCTTCACTTGCACAGTCCCCGTTTTACCGGCAAGATCAAACTCGTCATCTTGAATTCGCGCACGATAACCTGTACCACGTGGAGTGTTACTGACGGCATCCATGCCACTCATAACAATTCTTCTATAGCTTTTTAATATTTTTATTTTTTTTGACTTTGGCGCCTTTAACTCTCTAATAACACCATTAGAAATAAAAGCCTTTATCAACTTTGGTTTTATCTCTCTGCCGCTAACAATTCGGGCGGTCATGACCGCAAGTTGCAAAGGTGTAGTTAAAACGAATCCTTGTCCTATCCCAGCCACGAGAGTTTCCCCCTGCTGCCAAGCTGACCCCAACTTCTTTTTTTTCCACGCTGAAGTCGGCATTAGACCACTGCGCTCGTTTGGTAAATCAATCTCGGTGACCTTTCCCAAGCCAAATCTTCTACCCATTTCTGCAATTTTATTGATGCCCAGCTGCCGGGCAATTTCATAAAAATACGTATCACAAGACTGCTGTATTGCTTCGCGAAGCTTTACAGGACCATGCCCCGTCTTTTTCCAACAATGAAATCTGTGATTACCTAATTCTACGTGTCCTTTGCAATGAACTTTTGTATTAGGAGTAATCACTCCGTGTTCAAGGGCAGCCATTGCAACCACCATTTTAAACGTCGAGCCTGGGGCATATAATCCAGCGACAGCTTTATTGATTAACGGCGCTAATGGGTCACTGGATATTTCTTCCCATTCTTTTTTACTCATTCCAATATCGAAAGCATTAGGGTCATACCCTGGGACTGACGCTAGAGCTAGAATTTCCCCATTATTAATTTTCATAACAACCGCAGCTGCCGACTTCTCATCTCTTAATTTTTCTACCGCGAGATTCTGTATAAGTTTATCAATTGTTAGGACTACATCGTCCCCTGGCCTTCCCTCGTGACGAGATAACTCTCGAATCACCCTACCCACCGCATTTACTTCTAACTGACTATTACCTGCTCCTCCACGCAGACGATAATCTAGTCTTTTCTCGACCCCAGCTTTCCCGAATTTAAAGCCCGGTAGCTGAAAAAGGGGATTTTGCTTTCGCTCTCTTGTTTTATCTTTTTCGGTTACCGGAGCAACATAACCAATAAGATGCGAAAAAATTTTTCCAAATGGATATATTCGTCGCTGCCCAGAATCAATTATAACTCCGGGTAAATCAGGAGAATTAACTTCTATCTGCGAGACCTCTTTCCAATCCAAATTTTCTTGGATGGTAATCGGAACAAAACTTTTCTTTTTACGGCTTTCTTTAAGAATACGCTTTCTGTCAAAATCTGAAATTTCTATTAATCTACTTAGAGCCTGCAGAGTTTTACTTACATCATGGACTTGTTCAGTTACCAAGAGTAATCGATAGTTTTCTTCGTTTGTGGCAAGTGGTTTTCCAAAAGTATCATAAATCCTCCCACGTAGTGGCGCTAATAGTCGTAAGTTAATTCTGTTTTCATCCGATAGGGTCCTAAACCGATTAGACTCTAAGACTTGTAACTGGTACATGCGACCAGCAAGTATGCCGAAGAGGGTCACTTGTCCAGCTCCTAGGATGAGGGCGCGACGGGAGAAATTTTTATAACGAGATGAATCTTCTCGATACATACTTAGTCAATAGGTAAAAATTTTTGGTGAAGTTTAGCAAAAACCCATGAAAAAAATGGGAAAATTGTTATCGTCATCAACATTTGAAAGATTATAGGCAAGGGGTTTAGAAGAATCATATGATAAAAAGCACTCAAAGCCCAGATCACAAGCCCAACAAGAAAAGCTACCAAGCTAAATCCCCACCAGAGCAATAAAAAGGATTTTCCCCGAAAAACCTTACTCTGCATAACTAGCAATGTTCTTACCAAGACCAGCGTGGCGGCATTTATCCCGGGTGGTGCCCCAGAAAGGATATCTAGTAATAATCCAATAAAAAATACAGTTGCGGTCGGAACAAATTCAGCATGATGAATCACCCAAAAGAAAACTGCGATAAGAACGACATTTGGTACCACAGGCCCGAATCCGGGAATGTAATAAGGCACCGTTGAAATTAGAACAAAAAAAATACCCGCTAAAACAGGAAAACATCTTCTTGCAAACATATCCAGACGATTAGAAAGCAATGTCGTCATTGAAAATTAGCTTTCGTTTCAATAGACCGATCATACGGGGTATGGTTTTCAGGACTCTTAGGCAGAAAATCAATTAATCTCAAAAATTCTAGACGTTCAAAAATCACCGTAGGCATCACACGAAACCCACCTTCTGAATCTTTGATAATTTTACCAATTTTCAGACCCGGAGGGAATACCCCCCCGTGCCCCGAAGTTACCACATTGTCTCCCAATTCCACCGATGCATTAGCCGGTAAGAATCTCAAATGAGGCATAAAGGTATTGTCTCCCCTTAGAATTGCCCTATCCCTCTCTTGACCAACTAGAACCGGGACACGCGAATTAATATCGGTTATCAAGAGAACCCTAGCCGACTGGTAACCTGAAGAAGCAACTCTACCAACCAAGCCGGCTCCCGCCACTGCCGCCTGGCCTTTACGCACGCCCTTACTTTTTCCAGTGTTGACCACAACCGACCGAATAAATGCTCCCCCAGAATTTGCTATTACCCTCGCTGTTATAGATTTTAGACCAGCATCAGGCTTAAAATTTAAGAGAGTTTGCAAGGACTTGTTTTGTGCGGATAGTCTCTCGGCTTTTGTTTTCCAAACAAGCAACCTTTCATTTTCACGCCTTAAAACTGCGTTTTGTTCTCTAATATTTGCTAATTCGTGCACCTTATCAACGGCATTATTTATTGCAGCCGCAGGTTCGGAAACGGCACTCATTAAAGGGGAAAATACATCTACTACAGTGGTTGAGACTTTTTCGACAACAAGAGTATCAGCTTTACTGAACAACAAAATGCCAAAAGCTGCCAAAACAAAAAATAGGAACGAAAAACGGTGTATCAGCACCTTCATAGATGTTGATAATCCAATTTCGGTAAATCCTCTAAGCCTATTCACGAATATTAAATCCTAAAAAATCTAATAAACACTGTTTCCAGTTTTATAAGTTGTCATAAATGACTTGTAATTAATACATAGAAGAAAGAACGTTTCTTAATGTCTTCATTTCCTCAAGACAATGGCCGGTTCCTAAAGCCACACAAGATAGTGGCTCATCGGCCAAGGAAACTGGAAGACCGGTTGCATGCCTCAGAACAAGATCGAGATTTCCCAATAGCGCACCACCACCAGTCAAAACTATACCTTTATCAACCATATCTGCAGCGAGTTCAGGTGCTGCATGTTCTAAGGCCACTTTAACTGCTTCAATAATAGCCCCTACCGGCTCTGCTAAGCTTTCAGCAATTTGTCTTTCAGAAAGCAAAATCTCCTTTGGAACACCGTTCATTAAATCACGGCCTTTGATTTCCATAGAGCTACCCTCTCCATCTGCAGGAATACTCGCTGAACCTATTTCTTTTTTTATTCTTTCTGCGCTACTTTCACCAACAAGAAGGTTATGATTACGCCGGATATAGCCTGTAATAGCTTCATCCATTTTGTCACCCCCAACACGGACGGAACGGGAATAAACCAAACCTCCAAGTGATAATACAGCGACTTCTGTGGTGCCTCCTCCAACATCAACGACCATTGATCCAGTGGGTTCAGTGACTGGCAAACCAGCCCCAATTGCCGCTGCCATGGGCTCCTCTATTAAAAAAACTCGACGTGCGCCCGCACTTTCAGTTGACTCTTGAATTGCTCGACGTTCAACGTTGGTTGAACCAGAGGGGACAGCAACAATAATTTGCGGACTAGCAAAACTTCTTCGGTTATGGACTTTACGAATGAAGTGCTTAATCATTTCTTCCGCGACTTCAAAATCAGCGATTACTCCGTCTCGTAGCGGACGAATAGCTTCAATGTTTCCAGGGGTTCGGCCAAGCATCAGCTTGGCTTCGTCTCCAACCGCAAGAACCTGTTTCTTGCCTTTTACTTCGGCAATGGCGACAACAGAAGGTTCATTTAAGACAATCCCCCGACCTTTAACATAAACCAACGTATTGGCTGTACCTAAATCAATCGCCATATCGGCGGATAACATTCCCAAGAGCCTGGAAAACATATTTATCACTTCCTTTGATTACCAGCTGCGAGATTTACGCGGATAGCGCACCGGGTGCTGTCCTCTCGCGTTTAACCATTAATTTATTTAGAGCATTAACATATGCTCGCGCAGAGGCCACCAATGTATCTGTATCTGCACCCTGACCATTAACTGACTTGCCACCCTCTTCAAGACGCACTGTTACTTCCGCCTGCGCGTCAGTACCCTCCGTTACCGCATTAACCTGATACAATTGTAGTTTAGCATCATGGGGTATTAGCTCTTTAATTGCGTTAAATGTCGCATCCACAGGCCCATCGCCTTCCGCCTTAATTTTACGAATTTTACCATCCACATCCATTTCAAGCTCCGCCGTTTGGGGACCCTTAGACCCACAAACTACCATCAGTGATTTAAACTTGATGACATCATTAGCCCTCAATACCTCATCGTCAACTAACGCAACTAGATCCTCGTCATAAACTTCTTTCTTTTTGTCTGCCAAGTCTTTAAATCTGAGAAAGGCTTCTTGAACCGCATTTTCTCCTAACTCATAACCTAGTTCCTTGAGTTTTACTCTGAAAGCGTGTCTTCCAGAGTGTTTTCCCATAACAAGTTTTGATTGAGTCAAACCAATGGACTCTGGAGTCATAATTTCATAAGTTTGTGCATGCTTTAGCATGCCATCTTGATGAATGCCGGATTCATGCGCAAATGCATTCGCACCTACAATTGCCTTATTTGGTTGCACTGAGAACCCAGTGATAATTGATACCAATTTTGAAGCCCTTGTTATACATTTGGTATCTATATTGGTTACAAAAGGTAGTCGATCCTGACGGGTTCTCAGTGACATTATAATTTCTTCTAGAGCCGCATTACCTGCGCGCTC